>JACPTT010000025.1 GCA_016192645.1 Candidatus Levyibacteriota bacterium
TCGATATCCCAAAAAGAGTGATGTTAAGGCTATGTGGGCGTATATAAATAAGCTTTCAAAAGAGCAAACATTTATCCTTTTTCAGAGAGAGGAGATAGCCTTTAAAGACGAAGAAGAGTACCTTGGAAAAATGCTTGAGAAAATAGAGAAAAAGAAAGCGGTTCAATTGCTCGTATTTTCTAATAATAAGCTGGTTGGGATTTCGGAAATAAGCATGAAAGATAAGGCAATTGCCCACGAAGGCGTGTTTGGAATTTCTGTTCTGGAAGAATATAGAGGAGAAGGGATTGGCAAAAAACTTATGGAGCAAGTTTTAAAAGAGGCAAAAAAGAGTTTACCGCAGCTTAGGATTGTAACTCTTGGAGTCTTTGAAAATAATTTGTCGGCGCTTAAAATGTATGAGAAATTTAGCTTCAGGGAATTTGGTAAACTTCCCGAGGGAATACTTCACAAAGGAAAATACATAGACCACATTTACATGTATAAGAAAGTAAAAGGATAAGATTTGCGTTAAATCACCGGGGTGTACGGAATGAATCAAAGTGAGAGGTTGGGCAAACCAGGCGAGCAGAGAAACCGCGGATCGCGGCTTGAGTTGTGGTACGCTTTATATCAGGTTTTGATAGTTGACTTAGTTGTGGGTCGCTTAGTAGAGGCTATAGAGCGAAGAATAGGCATGGTTGAAGAAGGATTAAAAAAAGAGATAACAGCAGCTACATTACCAGATGACTGAATTCTCAATGTCCTCCCCAAAGGCGCCCATTCAATAAGAGTTAATCCGTTGTCTAGACAACGAGACCGAAGGCCAAACCTATAAAACAATGTATAATAAATGAGTGAGGGTTTTTGTTGGGATTCTCGTTGGTCTTGCTTTGTACACCCTTTTCTGGCTTTATTTTTTTAAGGCTTTTCCGTTCAGTTCAAAAAAACCTAATCCTTCCTCACTATCTTTTCGAACAACTTCTCAGCCTACAACAGTGCCTCAAGATAAACGTTCAGAGGTATTGTCGGTTCAAACAGAAAAGGAGGAGGAATTACCCAAAAGTTACTCAATAGATATTATTCCCCGCCAACAATCCTTTAACCTCAGCTGCGAGTTTGCCGCGGCCGCTTCTATCATTTATCATTTCACAGGTGATTCTTCGTTCTCTCCTCAAAACGAATACGAAGCGGAGAAAACGCTTATGGCAAAAGTCGGGGTTTAGCAAAATCCAAACATCGGCATTCGCATGGGAGATATTTCCTTCGGTGATTTTTCAAGTTTATTCACAAACCTCAACAAACTGTTTGGCGGGACAGAGTATTATGGCGTGCACGCTCCGCCGTTTATCGATCTTTTTGAAGAATTTTTGCTTTCGGCAAGACCAATTGGAAAAAATGGAAATGTCGCAATTGCTATACAAAAAGCGATTTCTTCCGATCATTTGGTAATGGCTTGGATTAAGATTGGCTATGGAAAACCAATCGATGTTGCGCTTTCTTACGGTATTACAACACCTGTTATTCGCGGAGAGCATGTATTGATGATTTATGGTTATGATCAGGAGGGAGTATTTGTGATGGATCCGGGAAACGGCGGTAAAAGACATATTTTTTATCAGGATTTGATCAATTCCATGCAGGAGTTTCCCATGCCGCTTTTGGAGGTGTATCCTTCCTCAAAAGCTACAAGTTTTGAAGTGGTACCAGAATCAACAGATAGCTTAACCGGATTACCAAGAAATAATCTTCGAATCCTGGTTCGAAATGCCAGCGGGAAAGCAGGATTAGGAAACGAGGTTGCCTCACTTTTTCGGGAATTCGGATATAAAATAGCTGGAGTTGAAAGCAAAGAGGCCGATGAGCTGGATGTTTCGATTGAAATTAAAAAAGAAATGCATGATTACCTCTACCTTTTAAGACGCGATTTGAATCTTTTATCATATCGTATTGCAACAAGCTCATCAGATCTTATCAAAGAAGAAGCAGATGCGATTATAACGATTGGAAGGTAAACGAACCTCTTGCTTTTTTATTTTTGTGTGTGATAGGATAGGAAGACGATGCGGGTATATGAGTTGGTAATGGTTTTACAATCATCTTTAAGCGAAGCGCAGCGGAAAAAACTTATTGATACGGTCAAAACTTGGCTGGGGGATGTTAAAATTGCAAAAGAAGATGAATGGGGGCAAAAGCCCCTTGCTTATCCGATCAAAAAGGAGATAGCGGGTTTCTACCTTCTTTTTAATCTTGAGACAAACAACAGCATCCCCTTGGATCTTGAGAAGAAGTTACTTACTAATGAGAATATTTTAAGGCACTTATTAATAAGAAAAAAATAAATTGATGATTGAGGCTAGAAAACTAGAAGCTGGACATTGAAGTTAGAAATTGGAAGGTAGAAAGTCTAACTTCTAGCATCTATTTTCTAGCATCAGAATACAATATGGCGAAAAGTTTAAACAGGGTTCAGCTGATTGGCAATTTAACTCGGGATCCGGAACTGCGCTACACGCCAAACGGTACGGCGGTTTGTTCTTTTGGCTTAGCAACAGGCCGTAGCTGGACAACCGAGTCGGGAGAAAAGCGGGAGGAGACAGAGTTTCATAGGATTGTTTCCTGGAATAAGCTGGCTGAGCTCTGCAGTCAATTCTTGGTGAAGGGGAGAAAGGTTTATGTTGAGGGAAGGCTTCAAACAAGAAATTGGACCGGGCAAGACGGAAACCAGCGAACAACAACGGAGATAGTAATAAACGACATGATTCTTTTGGATTCAAAAAGACCGAGCGAGGAAGTTTTTAGAGGTCCGGCACAATCAGTTCCTGAGGCGGTACCCGCCTCACAAGAACAGCCAGCAGAACAACCCGAAGAGGAAAATCAAAAGAGTCAGGAAGAGAAAGAAGCAGCTTCCAGCGACAAAAAAAAGACCGCGAAAAACAGTCCGAAAGCCCAGGAGGAGGAACCGGTATCAGCGGAGGACATACCGTTTTAATGAAAACTTTTAGGAGTAGAAAAAAAACATTAACACCCAAAAACTGTTCTTTTTGCAAGGAAAAAAAAGAACCTTGGTTTTCCGAGGTTGAAGTGCTTAGCCGCTTCGTAACCGAGCGCGGAAAGATTATTGGCAGAGAAAGAAGCGGGATTTGCGCAAAGCATCAAAGGCGGTTAACGCGCGCAATAAAACACGCCAGGCACCTTGCTCTTTTGCCATTTACTCCGCTCCACTAAAACTGATGAGAACAAACATTTTACATTTGGCTGTAATTGCCCTAATAGCCGGTCTTATTGGCTATCAAGTTGGAGTTTCCAAGATTTCGTTTGAATGGAAACAGTATAAACCAAAAATTACTGTTGAGAGCCGCAAGCCGCCAACCTCGCTGCAGACAGTTGATTTTTCTCTTTTTTGGAGCGTTTGGGAAAAAGTAGAAAATTCATACTACGATAAGACAGTTCTTGACCCCCAAAAGCTATTAAACGGCGCAATATCGGGCATGGTGCAAAGCTTAGGAGATCCATACACGGTATTTTTACCGCCCACCCAAAATAATGACTTTAAACAAGGCTTATCTGGTCAATTTCAGGGGATTGGAGCCGAACTTGGAATTAGGGAAAAGCAGATTATTGTGATTGCGCCGCTTGACGGCACGCCGGCGCAAAAAAGCGGGATAAAAGCCGGGGATGCAATTCTTAAAGTTGACGGAAAAGACACGACTGGCTGGACATTATCACAAGCAGTTGAAAAGATTCGCGGCCCAAAAGGCACAGAGGTTATTCTTACTATTCTTCGTAAAGAGGAAGAAAAACCAAAAGGTATAAAAATAGTGCGCGATACGATTACGGTAAAAAGCGTTACGGGATGGGTAAGGAATATTAAATATCAAAAAGAAAAAAGCAAATATGAGATTCTTAACGAAGGTGAAAAATGCGATGATTGTTTACAGGTGACGTATATTCGGCTTTCGCAGTTTGGGGATAGGACAAACCAAGAATGGTTAACTTTGGTAAATGATTTAGACTTGAAGATAAAAAACAATCCGCGTTTCAAAGGAGTTATTTTGGATCTTCGCAATAACCCGGGAGGATACCTTGGCGATGCCAATTTTATTGCTTCGGAGTTTATTAAAAGCGGAACAGTTGTTATTCAAGACAAAGGTAATAATGAAACTTCCTCCTTTGGCAAGGGAACCATCCAGCAGGCAGAAGATTTGGGAAACGGAGCGGGTCTTCATGTTACCATTGCCAAGTGGCTAACGCCAAACGGCACCTGGGTTCACGAAAAAGGTTTGACCCCCGATATTTCTGTTTCTTCGGACGAAAAAGATCAAGCGCGCGATACGCAGCTTGAAAAAGCAATAGAAGAATTAGTAAAATAATTGTATGAGAAAGCTTATTGTTTTAGTTGCTATTCTGATTCTATTTTTAGGTGTTTGGAATGTACTTGAAAAATATGCTCCTTCGGTTACCGTCCCGCAACCTCAGAAAGAGAAGGTAAAGGTAGTTTCCGAGGAATCTGTAGTGATTGATGTTGTTGAGAAGGTTTCTCCATCGGTTGTAACAGTTGGTATAGAGCAGAGATTTTTGGAAATTAACCCTTTTGATCCGTTCGATATTTTTCGAAGTCCCCGCAGAAGCGAAAAAGAACAAGACATCGGGTCTGGATTTGTAGTTTCTCAAGACGGACTTATTGTGACTAACAAGCACGTCGTTTCACAGCCGGGAAATTATAAGGTGGTTACCTCGGATGACAAAAAATATAATGTCGAAAAAATTTTCAGAGACCCAGCCAACGATATTGCGATTTTAAGAATAAATGCAACAGGGTTAAAACCAGTTGAGATGGGCGATTCCTCAAAACTTAAGGTAGGACAGTTGGTTGTGGCTGTTGGCACCCCTCTTGGTGAATTCCGCGGCACGGTGACCAAAGGGATAATAAGCGGTTTGGGAAGGGGTATTACTGCGGGTTCGGCTTTTGAAGGATATGTTGAAAAGCTTGATGATGTAATTCAAACCGATGCGGCAATTAATCCCGGCAATAGCGGGAGACCATTGGTTAACTCGTCTTCTCAAGTAATCGGCATTAATACGGCTATTGCTTCAGGAGCCGAGAATATTGGTTTTGCTATCCCTATTAATATTGTCAAAGAGGCTTTAGATAATTTTCAAAAGACCGGCGGTTTTGCCAGGCCTTATCTTGGAGTGGCTTATCGAATGATCAGTCGCCAGCTTGCAATTCTTAATGAGCTGCCAGAAGGTGCCTATGTTCAGCGGGTGGTTGAAGATTCAGCTGCGGATAAGGCCGGAGTTAAAGAAGAGGATATTATTATTAAAATTGACGGGCAAAAGGTCCAGGAGGAAAAAGGAGGACTGGCCGCTGTGATTTCAAAAAAGAAAGTGGGAGATACTATAGCTTTGGAAGTCTGGAGAAGCGGAAAAACAATTGAACTAAAAGCCAAGCTTGAGTCCGCCCCAAACCAGTAAGTCACGGGTTAAAACTTCGTACTCTCTTTTTATAATCTTGCAGGGTCATAATAGTTTGTTTCATTGCAATCTTCTTTTATATAGTTATTTACAGCCTTTACATAAGGCATTTGCTTCTGTTTTAGAATCTTGTTTGTTTTCATGAAATACTGGTATTCTACACAAATAACGGCTTAATAACAACAATTATGTTATAATTGAGTTTGTGAAACTAGTTATTTCTGCGCATTTTGATCTTGCTCGTCCAGTAATGTCAATAAATATGGATGATAAAAATCTATTAGGTTTAGTTGATAATTTTGCTGGTGTATTTGTAGCCTATCAGGCCAGTAGAAAAACTGGAATACCTGTATATTTTACAAACTATGAAGAATTGGAATTTGATGGAGCACAAGAAGTGGCAAAATCACTAAACAAAGATACTCTTGTGATTGTTGTCGATACAACTATGGATGCAAAAGATAAAGCTACATATATAGGAAATGTCTATGGTTTTTCTACAGCTAAATTGAAGAAATTATTTTCGGACAGAGTATTCTTTAAAGACGGTATGTTTGAAGAGACTGAAGACGAAACGATAATTTATGGGGGAAAATATGGCTTGAAAACATTCTACTTTGGTGTTCCTATACCAAATCCCTATGCGGGGATTAAGAATCCATTTCCAAAACCAGATGCGTATCATATAACAGATAATAAAATTTCTCTTAAAACAATTGATAAAGCAACCACAATACTTGTAGAGTTAATTGATTGGTTATCTAAAAATAACCTTAAGTAAAATTCAGATTTTTGATAAGATTCCATCTAACTGCAACTCAATATTTCGAGTATCTTCTTGATCCTTTCCGATACTTACATATCCAAATTTTCCTCGATCATACATGGATCGAAATGATTGTGTAATTACCACTCCTCTTTGTTGATCGTCCATAGGATATAAAACTGGGGCAAGAGATGTCTTTAAGTCTACATACGAAAGTCCTTGAATATTGGGTCTCATGTATTTATCATTTGATCTCATAGCCATTTTAGTTTCATAATCCTCTCCAAATAGTAACTCTGCTAAATCAAATTACCATTGCGTTTACTGCTTGAACATCTACTCTTCCGTCAGGTCTTACTATCGAGTCGACACTTGGAAAAACACCATGATGAGAAAAATTTGGTTGGATATATTCCTCAACAATAACCGGTCCAGATGTTAATAAAGGGTTAATTTTTACTTTTGCTTCTATTTTTGCTCGATTAGCGCTAATATTTCTGTCAAATTCCGATGGAGGAAAAACATGAACCCCAATCCCTGCAGCCCCTAAATTCGCCTTAAAAACTACTCCTCTATTCGTTCCAAGAAAGTAGTCTGCAATTTGCATTGCAGAATTTACATCTGCACAAACAAATCCTTCAGGGATTTTAATTTTAGGATTTTTTTCTTTTGCTCGAAGCAATATTTCTCTAGAACCTATTTTTGTATCAATATATTCTGTCGTCCATAATGCATTGCGAGTAGGTGTTTCGGGAGTAGAAAAAATTACTTTTTCTGCCTTTAACGCATCAATCAATTCTTGATATTGACGGGTATGCCCCCATGGTACAACTTTAGGGTCAGAAGAAACTCTTAGGCTAGCTATAACCATACCATATACGTGACTATCCTGAAGAATGTTTTTTGATAATCCACTGCCATTATCATGAGGATTATACACATGAACATTCTTATATCTAAATAATCGAGAAATATCTGAGATGAAAGCAGGGTCGACTATTTTAGGTAAAAGAACAATCTTATTATCTCCATGACACATGATGTCCATATCTGCTTCATCGATATCCGATTGGATAAATTCGTCTTTTAACACATCTGGCACATGAGGGTCAATCGGAGAAAAATATTCTCTATTGTTTCCGACGATAACTGTATTAATTCCTTGAGGAGTAAGGCGTTCTGCCATAGTACGGGCATTCTAACACATGAATTTACATAGGACAATAAAAACCGCAGATATAATTGAAATAGAAGATTTCGGATAAGATGTTTAATGCAAAAGCAATCCTCGAATCAACCCCAAACCAGTAACCCCGATTAAATCGGGGTCGTTGCCAACTCCTAAAAGACCTGCTAGTCTATTATTGTGGGCAGTATTTTTTTTGAAATAACAATTATTGTCTGTCTGGCCTCTTTACTTTCGATTCTCTTTCGGCTTCTTAAACAGCCAACAATTTTAGCTTACATCTTAACCGGTATTATTGTCGGTCCCTTTGGACAGCTTCAATTTGGGAATCAAGAAATATTTCGTACTCTGGCGGAGCTTGGAATTACGTTTCTTTTGTTTATGGTTGGTTTGGAGCTTAAACTGGGCGAGCTTCGCTCTGTTGGAAAGGTTGCCGTTATTACCGGAATTGCGCAGATTGTTTTTACCTCTTTAGTTGGGTACGCAATTGCAATTTTACTTGGATTTTCTTCCCTTGCCGCCTTGTATATTGCTGTTGCTCTTACTTTTTCAAGTACGATCATTATTGTCAAGCTTCTCTCGGACAAAAAAGACTTAAAGAGTTTGTACGGAAAGATAGCAGTTGGATTTTTGCTGGTTCAGGATTTTGTGGCAATTCTTATTCTTATGGTTCTTTCCGGTTTTAACCAAGCAAACGGAACAGCAATTTCATTTGCTGACTTTGGCCTGGTTTTACTGAAAGGTTTTTTACTGTTTGCGGTGATTTTATATCTAAGCCGAAAAATTTTTCCAAGACTCACCGACATAATTGCCAAATCCCCGGAAACACTATTTTTATTTAGTATTGCCTGGGCATTTTTTGCCTCGGCGGTGGTGAGTTCTGCGCCCATTGGTTTTTCGATTGAGATTGGAGGATTTTTAGCCGGACTTGCCCTTGCCAACTCAAGCGAAAACTTTCAGATTGCCGCACGGATTAGAGCTTTGCGGGATTTTTTCATTACCATTTTCTTTGTCCTTTTGGGGATGAACATGGTTTTTGCCAATCTCGGAGCAGTTTTTTTGCCGGCCCTTATTTTAGCGGCCTTTGTGCTTATTGGCAATCCGATTATTGTAATGATTATCATGGGGCTTCTTCGATACCGAAAACGCACATCTTTTTTTGCGGGGCTTACTGTAGCGCAGATTTCCGAGTTTAGCTTAATTGTCGTTTTTATGGGAAATAAATTGGGTCATGTGTCAAACGAAGTGGTGGCGCTTGTGACACTGGTTGGGGTTATTACCTTTGCCCTTTCAAGCTACATGATTTTGGGAAACAATACTTTATACCGATGGTTAGGCCGCTATCTTAATATTTTTGAAAGAAAAGATGCTCATGAAGAAAGAATCGGAAAGCATAAAATATTTAAAGAGCATATTGTTTTAGTTGGGGCAAACCGAATAGGGCAGAGTATTTTGGATTCACTTAAGAGTCTAAATCATGAAGTTGTTGTTGTGGATTTTGATCCGGATATCATCAAAAGATTAGAGGGGCAAAATATTGACAGTTTTTTTGGCGACATTACCGATTTGGATATTCAGGAAGTGGCGCAGCTTGTTTCGGCAAAGCTTGTTATCTCAACAGTGCCGGATATAGAAGATAATCTCCTGCTTCTTAAGGGAGTGAAAAAAAATAAAAATAGGGTTAAGGTAATTGTGGTTGCTCAAGACGATGAAGAAGCAAGACAGTTGTACAAAGAGGGCGCCGACTATGTAGTTTTGCCCCATTTGGCAGGAGGAAGGCACATTGCAAAGATAATCTCCGAAAATAAAATTGAAAACATTGGCCGGTTGAGATAGTCAAAAAGCAGTCTCTTTGCTTCCTTGACAAGGCTTAGAAAAAGTGCTATAAAAACATTAGGAAAAGTGAGGTAAATATCTGTGATTCTTTCATCTGCTAATGTAAAAACTATTTCCGATATGCGTGAGAATGCAAGAGAGCTTCTTAAGCAAGTACAAAAGGCCTATGGCCCGCTTTATATATTGTATCGTTCAAAACCGCAGGCTGTACTTTTGAGTCTTGCGGAGTACCAAAAGCTTGCCGACATGGCTGAAGATTATCTTGATAGTCTTAGGGCTCAAGAATTTGAGGCAGAGGATAAGAAAAAAATCAAATGGCTATCTTTTGATGAAGTCAAATGACGTTTTTCCTAAATGTACAAATTGTTCTTTCACCCTCAAGCTCGAAAACAATTAAAAAAGCTTCATCCAAATGACAGAAAAAGAATTATTGCTAAAATCGAACTTCTACTCAAAAACCCTCGAAACCAATCTCTAGACATAAAAAAACTGGCAAATACTAAAAATAGTTTTCGGTTGCGTACGGGCGATCTGCGTGCAATTTTTGAAATAGAAATCAAAGCAAGAATTATTTATATTTGGGATATAAATTATAGAGGAAGCATTTATTAGCCTTGAAAATATTCAATGTCCACCCCAGTCAATGTCCACCCCAGGGGTGTCCATTCAAATCTCGGAGAATAAAATTGAAAATATTGGCCGGTTAAAACCAACTCAGTAAATTTTTGTATACCCCGTTGTTTGGTTAATGTCAGTTTCCTGTCAAGATTGATTAGATAATAAATGTTAATCTGGTATTTAGGAAAGGAGGCAGAAGTTTTATGGCGCCGTATTTTGAAAAGGGAGACGGTTTTTTTAGACCGCTTGCTCCCGGAGAAAACATAACATTAGGAGATGGTGATGGCGGGAGTGCGACTTTTAGAGTTAGGGGAAACCCTCTTTTTGTTGATATTGGTACAGTGGAAAGAACGGGTCCGGAATTTAGAGTAGAGCTTAAAAAAGACGGAGTTCTTCCGGAAGGCGTTAATGTTTATGAGGTTGGAAGACAGGGTCTTACGATTGAGCACGAGCCAACGGGAGGAAGGCGAGAGATTGTTCACGTTAGTTACCGCTCATAATTTTTTCTAAATTTCCATTGAGAATTTCTTCAAGATTGTGCCAGGATTTGTTGATTCGGTGATCAGTCATTCGATCTTGGGGGAAGTTGTAGGTGCGGATTTTCTCAGCCCGCATGCCGCGGCCAACCTGGGTAGATTTCAGCGAACTTATTTCTTTATGCTGTTTTTCAACCTCTGCTTCCCAAAGTTTTGCTCTTAAAACCGAAAACGCAAGCTCTCTGTTTTGTGATTGAGATCGTTCTGTTTGGCAGGTTACGACAATTCCGGTTGGTTTATGTTTCAACCTTACCGCCGTTGAAACTTTATTCACATTTTGCCCGCCGTGTCCGCCGCTTCGAAATGCTTCAAACTCAATATCTTCGGGGTTGATATGAAGATCAATGTCTTCAAGCTCGGGAAGTACCGAAACAGTGGCGGTTGAGGTGTGGATTCTGCCTCTTTTTTCGGTTTCCGGAATTCGCTGAACCCGATGAACTCCTGCCTCGTACTTAAAAGTTCCAAACGTCTGAGGGCCGCTTATTTTTATTATATTTTCGTCAAGTTGTTCAAGTTTAAAGTTTTTTAATGCGGAAAATCTTGCATACATTCGTAGAAGCTCCTGTGCCCATATTTTTGCCTCATCTCCTCCGGCGGCGCCTTTTACCTCTAAAATCACATTTCGGCTATCTAGGCTATCGAGGTCCGACCTCGTAGGTTGCGTGCCTGCGACCTGCGAGGTTGTTAGTTCTAAGGCTTTTTCAAGCTCTTGTTTTTGTTCTTTCAGCTTCAAAAGTTCCTCCTTTGCCATAGGAGCAAGCTCCGGATCATTCAAGAGAATTTCAGTCTCTTTTATTTTCTTATCAAGATTTTCTATCTGTGAATAAAGATATGAGTTATCCATAAGTTAATTTTTAATTTTCAATGAATGTTTAAAAATTAAATTTTTTAAAATTGAAAACTGATTAAAAATTTCAAATTTCGAATTGAAAATTAGTGATTTGCTATTTTAGCACTTGGAGCATTTCGCGAAGAGTCTTGGGTTGGGTATCTTTTTCTCTTTGTTCCTCAACTTTTTTAACCTTTTTGCTCATGTAGGTTTTTGCGACCTCCTGCTTTTTTTGAAATTTTTCAATTCTTGAGGCGGCATCAACAAATCGCTGTTCACCCGTATAAAAAGGGTGGCATTTACTGCAAAGTTCCACGTGAATTAGCTCCTGCGTTGAGCCGGTTGTAAATTTATTCCCGCAGGCACAAACAACTTGCGCGTTGTCAAAATATTTTGGATGAATATTTGCTTTCATAATTGTTTCGCTTTATAATTATACGACAATTAGTCATTCATTACAAGATAAGCGAAAGTTAGATTTATATGGTAGGTAAAGAGAGGGTAGCAAAAATATTTGGTGAAAATAGGGCTTTTATGTTTGGCGTTGCTTTTAATCATACAAGAAGCCCTCAGGATGCAGAGGATATCGTGCAATACAAGAAGCCCTCAGGATGCAGAGGATATCGTGCAAAGTGCAGGTATAAGAATGCTTTCCCAAAGAATAGATCCTGTTGACGAGAGGGGATTTGCATATACTATCGTGGATCATGAGGCGCATACGTTTCTCGATCATGAAGGAGCTCAAAAGAGAAATAGAGGGAAAACAGAACCAATAGATCCTTCTAACCCGTCGCATCAGCGAGTTGCTCCTTCAGCGGAACAAACCGCACTACAACGAATGGAAATAAGAGAGGCCGATCCTCTTGCTCGATTAAATGGCGCGGGATATACAGTAAGAGAAATTGCAGAAGCAACCGGAATGAATCTTCACACCGTTTCTAGCCATATTGACAGGTGGAGGAAGAAGGCATCAGGCGAAAGAGAAGATTTTTAGTAATTCTTCTTTAGATATTGTTTTTTGGTCGCCGGTTTTGAGGTTTTTAAGGGTTGCGGTATTGTTTTTTGCCTCAACCGGCCCAATAATGACAGCGTAGGGGATATTTTTTTGATCGGCGTATTTGAGTTGTTTATCCAGCTTAACCTCCTCATCAGGATAAAGTTCGGTATTAATGCCGTTTGAGCGAAGTTCTGAGCTTACTTCGATTGATTTTTCTTTGAGTTCTTTGGAAAAAATTGTCACAAGAATTTTGGTTGAGGTTAGATTATTTGGAAAAAGATTCAGCTCTTCCATTGCTTCCATGAGCCGATCAAAGCCAAAGGCAAAACCAACAGCGGGGGTATCTTTTCCCGAAAACATCCCAATTAAATTGTCGTATCTTCCTCCTCCGCAGACCGAACCGGCAGTATAGCCATCAATTTCTATTTCAAAAATTGTTGATGTGTAATAATCAAGCCCGCGGGCAAGAGTAGGGGAGAATTCGTATTTTAGGGGTTCAACCCCGAATTTTTCAAGAGAGGAGAAGATCTGTTTGAGTCGTTCTGTAGGTTTTGCTTGTTCGATAGACTGTAAAATGTAAGTTGCCTGTTCGTTTTTAATTCCTTTTTGAACCATTTCCTCCAAAACTTTTTCTCTGCCGATTTTTTTGAGTTTGTCAATTGCGCGAATTGCAATAGGAGGTATGTTTTTGAAAATAGAGCGGTCATTTATTAAAATTCTGAAGTTTTTAAATCCGAGTTTTTCCAGAGCTTTTGCCGCAACCGCAATTACTTCTGCATCAGAAAGAACACTTTTTGTACCCACCGCATCTGCGTCACATTGTAAAAATTCTCTGAATCTTCCTTTTTGAGTATTTTCTGCCCTCCAAACCGGCTGAATTTGGTACCGCTTAAAAGGAAACGGCAGTTGTGGTGAGCCTGTCGAACCATATTGGGCAACAACGCGGGCAAGGGGAACGGTTTGATCATAGCGAAGGGCAACTTTTCGCCCTCCCAGATCCTCAAATCGATACATAATTTTATCGCCTTCTTCACCATACTTTCCAAGCAAAACCTCCTCGTACTCAAGGGCCGGGGTTTCCAAAGGCTCAAAGCCATAGGACTCAAAGACGTCCGCCAGCTGGCGGATCACATACTGCCTCTTTCTTTCGTATTGCTCGATCAACGCTCGCTTTTGCCTCTTTCGTTTGAATTTTTGATGCTGGTACATCAAATCTAAACTTTTCTTCCATAATTTCTTTTAATGGTTCGGGATTGGCATTGACTGCCAATACTGCCCCAGTTTTAACTCCTCGCAATGTTCCTATTAAGAATAAGGGAGCACATTCCATCTCTGAACTTATCAATGGATAGTCCCAATTCTTCATCCGGGGGTTAAGATAAATTGATCCCCAGCGTTTCAAATTTTGTGACTGTCCATAAAAAGCATCATGTGTTCTGTTTATGCCGACAAAATATCGATAATTAAATTTTTCTGAGCTTTTAATCAATGCGTCAACCACCTGAAAATCGGCAACCGCCGGAAATTCTGGTGGTAAATATTCTTTCGTTGTTCCCTCTTCTCGGATTGAGGCAGTTGGAATAATAATTGAGCCTGCTTTTATTGCTTTTTTTAATGCACCTCCGCAAGTTCCAACTCGAATAAGAACTTTTGCGCCAATATTGATAAGTTCTTCCACAGCAATCGCAGTCGATGCACTCCCAATTCCAGTTGACGTTACTGTTATTCTGATGGTTTTATAAAAACCAGTATATGTGACAAATTCTCTATAGATTGCTACCAATTTTCCTTTCTCTAGATACTTTTCTCCAATAAGTTTTGCTCTTGCTGGATCTCCAGGTAACAAAACTATATCTGCAATATTCTCTGGGGAACAAGGAATATGCATTTGTAACTTTTTCATAAGGTAGCCTCCTTTATTTGATCGAGTATGTCCTGAAATAATTGTTGATCCGTAATATATCGTTGTATAAAATCATTTTTAACCTGTTCGTATTTGCCCTCATTCCTTATAAAACAAGAAAGGCTATTTATTGGAGGGCGCAACAGATAATTACCTTTTAAGACAATACTTGCAAATGTTTGATCAACACCCTCTATGCCTGATGGTACTTTTTTATTTTCCGGAGAAGAAGGATAGGCAAATAACCAGGTTGCCATAATAACTTTTTTAATTCCGAGCCTTGTTTTTAACAAAAAAGCTACTCTTTGACTTGTTTGTCCGCTTGCTACAACATCGTCAATAATAACAGCAGTTCTAGAAGCAGTAGTTCGAGGTAGAGTAGAGCAAT
>JACPTT010000040.1:0-11931 GCA_016192645.1 Candidatus Levyibacteriota bacterium
CTTCACAGATCGGCTCAGGTCTTACCGGAGTTTTATACGTGTTGGATGAGCCATCAATCGGACTTCACCAAAAAGACAATAAAAAGCTCATCGACACGCTTAAAAAGCTAAGAGATTTAGGCAATACGGTACTTGTGGTTGAACATGATCGGGAAACCATTGAGTCGGCGGATTTTATTTTTGACTTTGGCCCCTCGGCGGGAGAAGAGGGCGGAAGGATTGTTGCCGCAGGAACACCCGCACAAATCAAAAAAAATATCGACTCGCTAACCGGAAAATACTTGTCGGGCGCAAAAAAAATATCGTTCCTGCAAAAATCCAGCCAGAGGCCCGCTTCGCAGCGAGGCGAGCTAGGCTCGTCAGCGACGGCACAATCGCAGAAGCAAGAAATGCTCATCGTGTATGGCGCAGAACAACACAATCTTAAAAAGATTACCGCTTCGTTTCCGCTAAATCAGTTTATTGTCATAAGCGGTGTCTCGGGATCGGGAAAGTCAACGCTTGTTGTTGATACGCTCTACCATGCGCTTATGCAGTACAGAAATCCGTTTCATCGGGAAAAGCCCGGCCGGTTCGCCAAGATTGACGGGATGGAAAAAATTAAAAATGTTTTTCTGATTGACCAATCGCCAATTGGCCGAACGCCAAGGAGTAATCCGGCTACCTATGTTGGGTGCTTTTCCTACATCCGAGATTTGTTTGCCAAAACAAAGGAAGCGAGACTTCGGGGTTTTTCCCCGGGCAGATTTTCATTTAATGTTAAAGGCGGAAGATGCGAGGCGTGTGAGGGCGAAGGGCAAATAAAAATCGAAATGCAGTTTTTACCCGATGTTTATATCACCTGTGATGTTTGCCAAGGGCTTCAATATAACAGTGAAACGCTCGAAGTCAGTTATAATGGAAAAAATATTGCCGAGGTTTTAGCAATGAGCGTTTCGCAGGCGCTCTCTTTTTTTGAATATGTTCCGGGACTTTCGCATAAACTTAAAACGCTAAATGACGTTGGACTCTCTTACATAAAACTTGGTCAAGCCGCACCAACTTTGTCCGGCGGAGAAGCCCAGCGGGTAAAACTCGCAAGTCAGCTTTCCAAAAAGGGCGCCAATGCCGTTTATATTTTAGATGAACCCACAACCGGACTTCATTTTGCGGATTTGGAAAAACTACTAAGCGTCCTTCGAAAGCTTGTTGATATTGGCAATACAGTCATTGTCATTGAGCATAATTTAGATGTTATCAAAAATGCCGATTATATTATTGACCTTGGTCCGGATGGCGGGGAAAAGGGCGGCGAGGTGGTTGCGGTCGGCACGCCCGATGAAATAGCCACAAGTAAAAAATCCTACACTGGCGCATTCTTAAAAAAACTGCTATAAAAAACATTGTGAAACGATTCTTGATGCTTTTTTGGCTTTTTATTTTTTTTGCCGGAGGCAATCTTTATTCTTCAGAAGTAAACGCGGCTTCTTCAAATTTTTCAACCGCATATGATGTTACTTATACCGTCCGAGAAAACGGAAGTACCCGCGTAACCTTTGGCATTTCGCTTACAAATACGACTGCCCAATATTACGCTTCGTCCTACAAAGTAAATCTTGGATTCGACAATATAACCAACATTAGCGCTTCTGATCCGGACGGACAGATTACGCCAAACGTTAGTAAAACCGAATCCGGCCATGAAATCGATCTTGCTTTCAACGCCCAGGTGACGGGCTTAGGAAATAGTTTGGTTTTTAACCTTTCCTTTGATACGTTTGACATTGCCCAAAAACAAGGAAGGATTTGGGAAATAAACATTCCGGGGCTTTCCAAGCAAGATGAATTTTCGGCCTTTAATGTTCACGTTAGGGTTCCGCCATCTTTTGGCAGCCCAACCTATATCAAGCCCTCGCAGACAACCAACAGTCTAGATTTCGCCAAAGAAGCTTTAGGAAAATCGGGTATTTCGATTGCTTTTGGCGATGCGCAAATATACTCATTTAACCTTAAATACCGGCTGAAAAATACAAACTTGTTTCCGGTTAAAACCGAAATTGCGCTTCCGCCGACAACAAATTATCAAGATGTTTTTATCGAAAGCATAGATCCGGCACCGATAAATGTGACCGAAGACAAGGACGGCAATTGGCTGGCGCTGTATTACCTTCTGCCCTCGGAGAAAAAAGAGATTGTGGTAAAGGGAAAAACCAAAATTGCTTTGTATCCCAAAAAACAGATTTTAACTGACATAGATCGAGGCGAATATCTCAAAGAAAAGCCCTATTGGCAAACCACAAATCCCAAAATCAAAGAACTGGCAAAAACTCTTAGAACTCCTCTGGCTATTTATGAATACGTGATAAAAACGCTTGAGTATGACTTTGCCAGAGTTGCCGAAAATAAACCGCGATTAGGCGCGTTGGGCAGTCTTGAAAACCCAACCTCAGCTGTTTGTCTTGAGTTTACAGACCTTTTTGTGGCGCTTGCCCGAGCCGCCGGCATCCCGGCCCGCGAGGTTGATGGCTTTGCCTATACTCAAAATGAAAAACAAAGACCGCTTTCATTGGTTAAGGATATTTTGCACGCCTGGCCGGAGTATTATGATGAAACTTTACAAACTTGGGTTATGGTTGATCCAACCTGGGGAAATACTACCGGCGGAGTTGACTACTTTACAACACTTGATTTTGATCATTTCGCTTTTGTTATAAAAGGGCGAAACAGCAATTATCCTGTTCCGGCCGGCGGCTATAAACTCCCGGGAGACGAAAATCTAAAAGATGTTGAAGTTGAATTTGGCGAAAGTTTACCGCAAAGCCGAAATAATTTCGATCTTGCGCTAAATATGTCAGACACAGTGCTTTCGGGATTTCCCATAAAAGGGCAGGTTATTCTTAGGAATAAAAGTCAAATTCTTCTGCCTTCTTTAACTGCCTCAGTTGGAATTCCGGCTCTTTATTCGCAAAAGAATTATCTTACTTTTCAAAAAATACCGCCGTATGGCTCGGCGGTTTTGGCGTTTTCTTTTGAAAAAACACCCTTTTTGACAAATAAAAATGCGACTGTTACAATACGCGTCGCGGACGAAGAATTAGTTAAAACAATAAAGATATCTCCCTTTATTCTCTCAAAACAAATAGTTTTAGGAGGTGTTGCGGTTGCGCTTATCATCGCTATTTTATCAATCATTGCCGTACGGGCCCGGCGTTTACCTTTTTTTAGACAAAAAAGGTAGCGTGATTTATGTTGGAAAGGCAAAAAACCTAAAAAAACGAGTCTCTTCATACTTCGCAGACGAGGCCCACCTTGGAGAAAAAACCAGATCTTTGCTTGCAAAAATTGCCCGGGTGAAAACAATAAAGGTAAATTCCGAATTAGAATCATTTCTTTTGGAGGCAAATCTTGTTAAAAAATATCAGCCCAAATACAACACGCGACTAACCGACGGAAAAGCATACCTTTTAATCCGAATAACCGTGAATGAACGTTATCCGATGGTTCTGACCGCACGACAAGCCACCGATCTCAAATCTTTATACTTTGGTCCCTATCCTTCATCCCGCGATTTAAGAATCGTCTTAAAAACAATTCGCCGCATCTTCCCTTTCCAAGCGGTAATAAATCACCCAAAGCGACCTTGTCTTTATTACCATTTGGGACTTTGTCCATGTCCGGCGGTTTTCGATTCCGTGGACTTAAGGAGGGAATACGAAAAAGATATAAAGCGCATTGTTGCATTTTTACAGGGCGAAAAGCGCAAAGTCATTAGAGAACTTGAGATAGACCGCGAACTAAAAGCTAAAAATCAGCAATACGAACAAGCCGCGGAAATCCAGAAAAAAATCGATGCGATAGTTTATATTACGAGCTCATTTTATCGTCCATTTGAATATGAGGCGAACCCGAATTTAACGGCAGATCTTCGCAAGATTGAAATAAATGAACTAAAAAGCGAACTGCAAAAGGTAAGTTTGGAAGTTGTGAAACTTCGGCGGATCGAGTGCTATGATATTTCAAACATCTTGGGTTTCCATGCGGTTGGATCAATGGTAGTTTTTATTAACGCAGAAGCAGAGAAATCTTTATACCGGCGATTTAGAATTAAGCGCGCGCAGGGGCGAGCGAATGATACGGCGATGATTGCCGAAGTTATAAAAAGACGGCTTACGCATCTTGAATGGGAGCTGCCGGATCTAATAATTGTTGACGGCGGAAAGGGACAGGTGTCTGCCGTTTTAAAAACTCTCAAGTCATTCGGTTTTTCGATACCTGTAATCGGATTGGCAAAGCGAGAAGAAACAGTTATTACACCTGACTTTCGAAAGATGAAACTGGCAAAAAACTCAAAGGCACTCCACCTTCTTGCGCGAGTGAGAGATGAGGCTCATCGTTTTGCGTTGTCTTACCACCGAAAACTTCGCGCAAAATTCACTTTCGGCTGATTTCGTATTCGTAGGGAAAGTATAGAAAGGAAGCGGGCGCTTCGTCGAGCAAATATTTTTGGAAATCCGCATAGATTTTTCTTCGCGTATTTGCATCGGTAGTTTTTCGACCATCCTCAAGCAACTTATCAATTCGCATATTATTTAAGTTACTAATGTTGCTTGCGGCTCTGGAATGCCAAAGAGTGTATTGGTCGGGATCTTTAGAAACACGAAAATCGCCCAGAAAAACTTGAAAAATTGTTGGAAGGCTATTCACGGTTGTAATTTTTGTCTCGACGCCAATTTCTTTCCAAGCCTTTGCAATTTCTTCGGCGGTTTTTTGATATTTGGGTAAAGTCTTTAGTTCTACCGACAAAGTTGCAGTACTTGTTGCGGTTTCTGAAGCTGACATAAGAATACGGGCATGCGCAAAATCCTGCCTCGAATCAAACATCCCCAGCTGATTTACCCATGACCTTGGCATAAAAGGGACATGAGACCGCTGTCCGTTAGAAAAATTATCGGGAATTGCATATGTAAGGCTGTTTCTTATTTTTTTATCCGAGAGAACCTTATCTTGCGCATTATAAAAAAGAGTCACCAGTTTTTCGAAATTAGTGGTCTTTTCGACTTTTGTATTTGGGAAAGATGAAAAAACGAAATTTTTGAACTGTGGGGACGAAAGACCGGTGATTTTCGTCGCCTCTCCCAATGCATACGTGGTCGCAAGTGCGTCAAAAGTCGGATAAAATTGATAGGTCTTGATCTTAAACGGGTTTTTTGCCGAAGCAAGGGTGAGCGACTTAACAAAATTTCCGTTTAAGCGGATGTCTTTTGCTTTATATTCGCCAGTTCCCACAAACCCCTTTTTAAATATCGGGCGTGAAACCGCGGCTAAAAAAGGGGAATATACATCCTTGAGCTTAAAAACAACCGTTTGCTTATTCGGTTTTTCAACGCTAACATCGGAAAAATTATAATTTATGTCGGCAGAAGTCAATCTTGAACCGTCGCTAAATTTAATGTTTTCTCGTAATGTAAAGACATAGGTTTTACCATTATTTTCGATTTTCCAGCCCTTTGCTAGATCCGGCTTTACACTGCCGTCTTCCGAAAGCGAAGTTAGTCCGCGTGAAACCTGTGCTAATATTGTTGCCGGCAGAGTATCTACGGTATATGAGCCTACCATGCCAATTGCTTCTTTTTGTCCCACCGGAATTTTGGCGGCAAAAAAGCCGAAGGAAAGACGCAGCACGAAAAAGACGACAACCCCAACTGACAAAAAAAGGAAAAATATCCTTCCCCATTTTTTTAAATACTCTTTCAATAGCCAGTAAATAAGTCTTCGTCTAAAAACAATCATAACGTAATCCCGTCATTAGGTCAGCGGGGAATAAGAAGGGCTATCGATATGATAGCAAAAAGCGCGGACAATGCAATTGTTATCCATACCAGCATCTTCTCGAGACTCCGACGACTGCGATAGAATTCCCCGCTACCGCCAAAAGCGCCGGATAAACCGCTGCCTTTCATCTGAAGAAGAATTACCGAAATTAAAAGTATGGCTACCGTAATTTGCAACGCGACAAAAATCATAAACTTAAGTCTATTATAGAAGTTCTAGGGCTGCCTTTGCAAGCTTTTTTGAGTCGTGGTAAAGCGGGAAATCGCTATTTACTAAGTCTGCCTTAATAAATCTTTGGCCATTTTTTTGTGGAATATTAGCTGAGTTAACGTATGAATACTGCCGGCTATATTTTTTGGGAATCTTTTCCAAATGATTATTGTTTATCAAAATGGTATCGAAGATTTTTGCTTTGCAATGTTTCGCAATAGCGCGGAGGTAATCAAGTACTGCATAATCCGGGGTTTCGAAAACTTTGTTTGCCACATTGACAACAAAAACCTTCTTTGCCTTTGAAATTTTAAGTGCCGAAAGGATTTTGGGCACCAAAAGAACAGGTAGGGTAGTTGTATAAAGATCTCCTGGTCCAGCGATGATTACTTCGGCTTCGTTGATAGCATCAATCACCTCATTAGCGACGCGAGGGTTTGCCGGCCGAAGGTATACGCGCTCGATCTTTCCCGTAAAACGCCCAAGGTCAATATTTTCTTCGCGATACACTTTTTCTCCAACCGAAGTCCTAGCCCAGATTGAGACGTTTTCGCTGCTTGAAGGTAAAATCTTACCCGATGCCTTAAAAATACGCTGCATTTCGGTTAACGCCTTATTTGAATCACCCGTTATGGCAGAAAGAGCAACAAACATTAAGTTGCCAAACTTATGCCCGGGCAAGGAGTAGTCGGATCCATAGCGGTTGCCCGAAAAACGATAAAGTAAAAGTTCGCGCATTATGGGGTCTAAATTCGACATGGCTGCAATGCAAGCAACCAAATCGCCAGGCGGGGGAACGCTGTATAGTCTTCGCAGTCTTCCGGCCGAGCCGCCGTCATCGGCCATGGAAACAACAATAGTTATATTCTGAACGTATTGTTTTAAACCTTTAATCAGATTAACGGTACCAATCCCGCCGCCCAAACAGACGATTTTTTTGTTTTTAAACGAAGCTATTCTTTTATTATCCATTGAATTGCCGAAACAATAACGGACAGCGCAAGCGATGAAGCAAGGTAGGCAAAAAGCAGGTTCAGCGAAATTTTTGGGATAATAATGCCCGCAAAGCCAAAGCCGGGAAAAACAAAGGGCGTTATTACTATCTCCGAAACAATAATTGTGAGAAGGTAAAGAATAATTACGTTCACAAAAACAGAGGCCAAACCTAGGGTTAAAACATTAAAGGGCAGAGTGAGTAAATTAAGCAAGGGACGAAGAAAAACCCCCATCAGCGAGAGAAAGAATCCACCAAAGATAAATGTTTGTATCCCGCCTGATATATTTACGCCCGAGAAGATCTGGGTGAGGAGAAACAAGCTAAACGAGTTGATTACAACGCCTCTTGCGATTCGTTTCATACACCCTTTGATGCTAACAAATATGCGGGTTTGTGTCAAACTTCTAAAGGATTTATAATTTGGGAGCCATGCGCCCAAAACCCACCCTTAAAGAAGAAAAAAAGCTTTGGAAAAACGGCTATCGATATGTCGTTGGCATTGACGAAGTCGGCCGAGGCGCCTTTGCCGGACCCGTTGTGGCCGCCGCGGTTGTCTTTTCGCGCAATTTTCGTCCTCCCGATGACATCAATGATTCAAAACTCGTAAAACCGCGTCGGCGTGAATTCTTAGCGCAAGTTATTAAAAAAGAAGCACGCTGCTTCTCAATCGCCGAGATTGCAACTGTGAAAATCAATAAATATGGGATCGGAAAGGCAACGCAGATGTGCTTTAGAAAAGCCGTTAGGCTCCTTCCGATTAAACCTGATTATGTCTTAATCGATGCCTTTTATCGGAACGCAAGCTCTGCTTACATAAAGCATATGAATCGAAAAAACCAAAAGCCGATTAAAAAAGGCGATCAAAAAAGCATCTCTATTGCCGCCGCCTCTATTATCGCCAAGGTTTATCGAGATAGCTTGATGAAGCGGCTGCACAAGAAATATCCGCAATATCGATTGGCAAAAAACAAGGGGTATGGGACAAAAGAACACCGAGAAGCGATTAAAAAATACGGTTTATCTCGAATTCACCGAAAATCATTCAATCTGGAGGGAAAACAAGCGGAATCATCAACGTAGTTTATTCAGAATTTCTCCAAGCTTTTTTATTTCTTCTCCGTACCTGCCCCAGTCTCCCTCCCGTTGTGCATTGATGGCAGATTGATACGCTTGGGTGGCTTGTTGAAGAAGACCCTCTTTTGTCGTATCAATAGGTGCTACCACAGCAGGTATTTCTCCGGACAGCTTTACTTGACCTTCGGCAGTGCCGAAGATTTTGGCAAGTCCTACTTCCAATGTTTCCTCCATGGCGATTTTGTTTTCGTAGGCGACAATCACCCGCTTGAGTTCGGGGATTTTTCCTGTTGCTGCCTTAAGATAGAGCGGACGAACATAGACTAAAGACTCCTCAATTGGAATCACCAAAAGGGGGCCTTGAATCACCTGAGAACCGCCTTGATCCCACAAAGAAATCTGCTGACTAATCTGTGCATCCTGACTGATCCGGCCAATAATCTGTTTGGGGCCAAATACCAATTTATCCTTGGGGAAGCGGTAAACAACAAGCTTACCATACTGCTCTCCGTCATTTCTGGCTACCA
This sequence comes from Candidatus Levyibacteriota bacterium, assembly GCA_016192645.1. Lineage (GTDB taxonomy): Bacteria > Patescibacteriota > Microgenomatia > Levybacterales > UBA12049 > JACPTT01. The sequence goes on from JACPTT010000040.1 coordinate 8,620, forward strand.
TCCAGGCAGACAGATTGTCTTTTGCCCGAGGAGTAAAGGGCAGCATCAAAATATACTCCTCAATCTTTTCACCGGGAAGCTTCATAATTAGATGCCGGGGCGCCATTGCTCCGGCACTGTCGCCAATTTGTTCTTCACTCCCTGAGGAAATAGCCGGAATTTCCCACTGGTCTTCTTTATTGTAGAAAATCTGCGGGTCGTCCATATGGTAGACGGTATAAATTGCAGTTTGCAAAGTAAAAATATCTTCGGGATAACGTAGGTGCGCAGTTAAACTTTTGGGCAAGTCAGAAAGTGGAAGAAAAGTTTTTGGGAAAATTTTGGCATAGGTTTTGATAATCGGATCATCCGTATCGCTTTGATAAAGCGTAACTTTTCCGTCGTAAGCATCTAACACTGCCTTGACCGAGTTCCTAATATAGTTTACCTTACCTCCATTTAATTGTAGCGGTTGGGAATAAGGATAGCGGTCGGTTGATGTATAAGCATCAAGAATCCAATACAGTTTACCCTCGGCAATCACCAGATACGGGTCGCGGTCAAAGGTAAGAAATGGAACAATTTTGGAAACCCTCTCTTTTATACTGCGGTAATAAAGGATACGGCTCTGTGCTGTTACATCACTTGATAAAAATAATTTAAGACTGCCGAAGCGCAAAGAATAGAAAAGCCGGCGTAAAGGGGAGTTAATCTCAACCCCGCCACGCCCGGCATATGAAGTATATACATTTTCTTCGCCCTTGGGATAATCAAACTCCTTAGATTTGGTTTTAACAACTACATACTCATTAGAAATTTCCCCGTAGTAGACCTCTGGTTTTGTAACCTCAAGTTCTTTGACTTCCGACTTTGGCGGTAAGTCTTTAACAAATAGCACCGGCAACCCTTCCGGAGTAACCTGATTTACAGGTCCGCCAGCCACCCCATAGCCATGAGTAAAGGTCAGTCGCTCGTTAATCCAGTTTTTGTTCGGAAGGCTGTCCGAAGCCAGCTCTCTGGGAGAAAGCATAATTTGACGCACCTCATCGTTAATTATGTAGCGGTCGTTATCCACAGAAGAAAACTCGTAGTAAGTTCTGATCTCCTGAATTTGCGAAAAGGTAGACAAAAGCGGCGCTCTATCCCAGAGCCTGACATTTTTGATGGTAAGATTATTAGCTACAATGTCCGTAGCTGTAATTGGTTTACTAGCTTCTATTTCCCGCTCTTCCACCTTATCCAGTCCATAAGCCCTGCGACTGGCCTCAATGTTATATTGAATAAACGGCGTTTCCTTAGCAAGCTCATTGGGCGCAACGACCAGTTTTTGAAAAACCGAGGGAACAATCGAAGACGCAAACCCGACTATTACACTCAAAAGAATTGCCCCAAAAAGCGGAGAGATTTTACCGCTAATTCCATAAAAAAGTGCTAAAATTGCCGCCAACGCATAAACGAAAACAGATACACGCAAGATCGGTACCATGACATTGACATCGGTGAAGACCGCACCAAACACCGGACCGCTCTGGCTGGTAAGCAAATTATAGAGGGAAAGATGCGTACCGGCGGCACTTGCTGCAAGAAAAAGAAACAATAGAATACCCATGTGGAGTCTGGCTTTTTGATCGGCCTGCCCTGCTTGCAGTGAGCTTGCCGAACCTTTGGAGAAGCCAAATTTACCTAGTAGACTTGATAGATTAAGGCTGTCTCGCAGAATGTAGATTGCGCCGCAACCGATAAGCGATAACAAAATAACTGTTTTTATAAGGCCAAGTCCAAAAGAAAAAACAGGGAGGGAAAACACGTAAAAAGATACGTCTTGGCCAAATATCGGGTCAACTTTACCAAACGGCACAGCAGATATAAACTTTAAGACGTCGTGCCAACGACTTGAGGCTAAAAGAGCGATAAAAAGGGCAATAATACAGCTTAAAAGGATGGCGAACTTCCTAATGATTTGGTTATTCAGAGTTACAGGTTGACCAACGATGGCTTCAGGGATAGTTGCCATCCAGGGTATTTTCGAACGGACGGCAAGTAAGAAGTTTGTAAGAAGGAAAATTGCCGCAATAAGTCCTGCCGAAAAACCCACAATGACTTTCGCGCCAAGAGATTTGATAAAGATTTCTGTAAACCCAACCTCCTGATACCACCACCAGTCGGTAATCAAAGACACGATGCTTGAAAAGGAAATAAAAGTAATAACCGCAATTCCCAAGAAAGCCCAGGAAAAAAATTTAGCAATATTCATTAATGTCCACTATAACAGAAACTCCCTTTTTTGCAACCGGCCAGCTGTATATTTAATTTAACTGAATTCAATCTAAGAGCTGTGCAGGACTAAATCCACTGCACCTCCTTTAACCTTGCACTCTTTATCAAAGATACGCAATAATCTAGTTATGCAATTTTTTATAATTTTATTTCTTGGGTTAGTCGTTACTCAAATACTTTGGGTATTTACTGACCCTCGACCACTTAAAGAACGGCTTGAACCAAAAATACTAAAAACCTATTTACTGGTCGCAGTTGTTGTCTTAGCGCAAGCAATTGGATTTCTATTTTTCCAGTTGCCGCAAACACCTTATAATTTGACTTTTATATTAAATCCCGATATAATACCTCTCTGTGATGCCAGAGATGTTGAGGTGTGCAAGACGTTTCTTTACACCTGAGGGTAAATTATACGAACAAGAGGCAGCCAGGTGGGTTAAAATTCACGGCGGCAGAACCTTAGAGGAACGTATAGCAGGATATAGGTTAAAAGAAAAAGATCTTACCCGGGACTTAAAAGATTTGGGAGCAAGAGTAAAACCTTTATATTCTGGAAGAGCAGGAATCATCATTCGTTCTGAAATACTAATGGGGAAGTCTTTTTATTCTTTAGCTACTGTTGAACTTCGTTTCTCCAGAAGACCTCCCTTCCTAGAAATAAAAAACACCGATCTTGTAAGTGTGTCTTTGGGTATGATCCCCAGTCTAAGAGAGGATCCTGATCTACTGCCTGCTAATAGTTGGTCCGGAGCCATTGAGAGAGATCATACAACGTATATTCAGTGTGAACTTTATGAAAGAAGTATTAGCGGGTGGGTGCGTAATACGGTAGGTAAATTTGCTGATGAACACGGTTATCCTACAGAGCGTGTTTTCTTTAACGAGAGATTTAAAAATTCTCCCGAAAGCACACAAGAACCTTCTTAGTTTATTCCTAATTGTTGTAGAGTTTTGTACTGATATATTAAGCTTTGATAAAGGTGTTCTAAATCTGAAGCCTCAAGCCCGCCAAGTTAAACTTGGGCCTGCCACCCACGCCCACACGGAGAGTATCAC
>JACPTT010000040.1:11947-19328 GCA_016192645.1 Candidatus Levyibacteriota bacterium
GAGTATCACCCAATTCTTCTCTTGCCAACTTGTTACCCATACTTCTCACTTGTATACTATGGTTGTATGAAAATGCACCGGAATATGACCAACCTTGAGATAGCAAGGCTTGAGGAGAAACAGCAAAAATTACTAGATGACAGACTCGAAGGGTTAATTGATAAAGACCTTTGTTATAACAAGCTCTCGCAAATTCAAAGAGACCTTGATTTAGCCAATATAAGATTAAAGGAGATACAAGAAGATAATAACGCTAATTTATTAGCCCTTAATAAGACTGTTGAAGTTCTAGGAAACCTTTACAAGCTCTATAAAGTATCAGACGCCGCTACTCGCTTAATGTACCACAAAGCGTTCTTCAAAGACTTGGTTATTAACGACAAACAGATAGTTGATAAAAAATGGAATGATCCGTTTGGCTTGTTATATCAACCTAATCCCTAGTCTGTTTTGCAAACATCTGGTGATCCGCTTAGTATCTTAAACCCGCTTCGCCCTCGCCTCGTCTCCGACGAGTCGGAGCGGGCGCTCAGCGAGGCGAGCAGACTAAGAGAATTCTCTGAATTATTCCTTCAGGAAGGCCTAAACTCCGAGTTTGCCTATTTATTTGGTCTAAGAGATGCACAGCAAAGTATAATAGGATTATTTAAAATGTGTAAACCTAATCTCTAGATGAGAATTTAGGGCTTGAGCCAATCTTTTAAGAAAAGCAATTGATGGATTGGCTCTTCCTGATTCAAGTCTCGAGATAACCGACTGTTTAGTGCCAATCTTTTGAGCCAGTTCTTTTTGAGTAACTCCCTTTTTAACCCTTGCATCTATAACTGCTTGAATCATAGCAAATTCAGGCTGAAGTTTGTCATATTCAGCCTTTATTTTAGGATTTTTAAGAGACTCCTTTAAGAAATCATTAAAGTCTCGGTGTTTTCTGTCTCTAGGCTTAATCATATAGCATATATGCTATCCTATCTCTTTCATTCTGTCAAGGGCTACTTTGAGTTCTTTCGAGGGCGTTTTTTGACTTTTCTTTTTAAAAGCATGTAGTAAATAGTATTCGTTATTTGCAATTGTATAAAATATTCTAATTGCTACTTTTCCTGATATTCTTAGCTCATATAGTTTATTTTGTAACTTCTTAATGTAGGGAGGTTTTAAGAAAGGTCCATTATTAGCAAGGAGTTTAATGGATTGTAAAACTTTAGCATATGTAGCTTCGTCTTGCTCTTTAATAAAATCCTCAACAGGAGAATTACCTCGTGCTGTTTGGAAAAATAAAATTTTCCAGGCCATAATTCGATACTATCATAAAGAAAACCCCCGGGTCGAGTTGAGCCGGGGGGAGTTAGCAAATCAAAGTATTTCCTTTTGGAAACACAACATTATATTATCAAAATAATGACAAAATGCAACTACTAAATCGATCCCCCTGGCTCGCCTCGCTGGCCAGCCTAGCAGCTAGGCAGGCGAAGCGGGCCAAGATGAATCACCAAAATAGTTTACCCTGAGCACTTCGATTACACTCAGTGTAAACTGTATCGAAGGGATCCCTAACAGTAATGCTTGTCCCGCCGAGGTCGGAGGACTTGTGCTGAGTGAACGAAGTGAATCGAAGCATACTTTCACCACAAAGAGCATTTGGTTTGCCTAAATACTTCTACAGGAATTGTGACTAATTTTTCCTGACGTTCGGGAGATTCCATAGAATCAACACCGTACAATATTATTTCTTTAACTTGAAAATCCCAATTTATGATATTTAATCTTGATTTAAGATTTTTTTCATTTATCTTAAAACTTTCTTTTGCTTGTTTATTCTTTATCCGCCCAACCGTCATATGAGGATGGAAAGTCAATTTATTATCAGAGGCGTTATACTTTCTTAGGAGTCTAGATATTTCTTTATTAAAATCTGTCAAAGCCATGGGATAAGCAACGTCTAAAAATAATACTTTTGGATTTTCTTCAGGAAAACAACCAAATCCTCTAATTTGCATCTTTATGTTTTTTACGATGCTCATTTTAGGTTGTACTAATTTCTTAATTTCATTTAATGAAAATTGTGATTGTTTATTTAAGTAATAAACTGTCACATGGGGTGTTTGAGGTCGAACAATTTCTATATGAGGGTCATTATAATAAATGTCTGCCAACAATTGTTCAAATTCTTGTTGAAACTCTCGAGGAAGCGGAATACCAAGGAAACAAGAAGTAAACTTTTTCATTTATTTATTATAGCAAGAGTTCGAATCCTGCTGGGGTCCTGAGTTATAAATTCTCGTATTTCAGCTTTGTTAGTACATCTTTTAATTGTACTTTTAAATCACTTCTTCCATTCCCTCCTTTTAAATACTTTTCTCTTTGTCTTGCGTCTGGTTCCGAAATATATGCTTCATAATAGATTAATTTTAGCGGTCTTCTGTGTTTTGTCGCTTTGACATATCCTTCAGTATGAGCTTTGAATCGAGATTGAAGGTTGTCTGTAAAACCAGTATAGAGTTGTTTGTCTTTTTCGGAGAATAGAATATAAACGTAATACATTTTAGTGAGCCAGCTGAGCTGGCTATTCACCGAGCTGAGCTCGGTGAGCCGCACAGGAATCGAACCTGTAACCTACTCCTTAAGAGGGAGTTGCTCTGCCAATTGAGCTAGCGGCCCTGCTTTAGTATACTATATAGGTATATTCCTGGACAAGGCTTGCGCCTGTAGCTCACGAGGAACACAAACTATCACCTCCGATGTGTTTTATAATCGCTTCGCTGAAAACCTCGGGCTTTAGCCCGAGGATGAAAGCGAAAGATTACAAACGCGAGTAAATCTTTATGAACAACAAAGACGTCAGGTTTTCAGCGGACTCATATAAACATATCGAAGGAAAACCGCGGGTTTTCAACCCGCGGAAGTTTATACTTAACACTTAGGGATAAACACTTGTTCATTAAAATAAACTGAAAGAAGCATGAAGTAAATCCCGAGGTGTTATCTTCTTAACACCTCCGAGGTGATAAAGAAATGATAAAGAAATATGGATGATCTCAACCCCATAAAAATATTTCATGATTACACAATCAAGTCACCAAAGTATTTGCAATAGAAAAACCCCTTTGTTACAATAATTTTGTATGTTTGAAATAACAAATATTCGTTACATTGTTACCAATTGGTTCATTGCTCATGGGCTAAAAATAGCGGCGATTATTCTTTTTACGTACATCCTCAAGCGATTCAGCGCACTTTTTATTGAAAAGACAGTACGAACCGCTGTTGTTTCCGACCATTTTCTATCAAAAGAGGCGGAGAAAAAACGGGAGGATACGCTCATCAGAATCTTTACCGGCACGTTTGGTATATTACTTTGGCTAGTTGCCGGTATGATGATATTGCAGGAGATGAGTATTGCGATAGGTCCGCTTTTGGCAGCAGCCGGTATTGCGGGTCTTGCGTTTGGTTTTGGCGGACAGTATCTCATTCGCGATCTCATTTCGGGGCTTTTTATCATTATGGAGAATCAATATCGAGTGGGTGATGTTGTGTGTTTTGATAAAACGTGCGGGCTTGTCGAAGATATCACTCTTCGCATGACAACACTGCGAGACTTGGATGGTACGGTGCATCACATACCGCACGGTGAAGTAACAAAAGTTTCAAATCTCACCAAGTATTATGCAAGGGTAAACCTTAATATTGGAATTTCTTACAACTCAAACCTGGAAAAAGTTATTAAAGTGGTGAATAGAGTAGGGAGTGACCTGGCGCAAGATAAAGAATGGAAAGATTTGATTATCAAGGCGCCGCAATTTTTAAGGGTTGATGATTTTGCCGATTCGGCAATTATTATCAAAATTTTAGGGGAAACAAAACCTATCAAGCAGTGGGATGTGACAGGAGAGTTACGCAAGAGGCTTAAAATTGCTTTCGACAAGGAAGGCATAGAAATCCCGTTCCCGCAGAGAGTTATACATTCATCAAGCAAAGCATAGTAAACAAGGGCAAAAAAATAATCGGGATTGATATTGGCGGAACAAAAATACGCGGAGTTTTATGGAACGGGAAAAAAGTTTTAAAAGCGCGTGAAACGGCGACGCCGAAAAGCTTGATCGATTTTAAATCAACATTAATTAAGCTGATAAATTCTTTGGGCAGAACCGATAAAATTGCCATTGGAGTGGCCGGTGTGGTGAGCGGAAGTAAATTGGTAAAATCTCCTAATATATCATATATCAAGCATTTTGATTTTTCCAACATGAACAAGCTTGTTTTTAATAAGATGGTCTTGGACAATGATGCCCGCTGTTTCGGCCGTGCAGAATATAAAATGCGCAGCGCCGCCGGCAAAATAACAACTTTTTTTATCACGCTGGGAACCGGAGTGGGTAGGGCGGTTGGTCAGAACGGCAAAATTTTAAAAATCAGAAAATTTGAATATCCGGAACGTTGGGAATCGGAGTATAAAAAATTCCGCGATTCTAAAGATAATAAAAGACTGGCGGAATATCTCAGTGAAAAATTAATAAAATTAATAAAGCCATATCAACCGCAAATAATAATTGTCGGCGGCGGCGTCTTGGCACGTAAAGGTTTTTTTGCGAAATTCAAAAAAACATCTAGGCTGGCACTTAAAAAATCAAGATTTGGTAAAAATGCGGTTGCTGTCGGAGCGGCGGAGCTTTTTTAATATGTCATCATCAACTTTTCTTGAGAAAGCCATTCTCTCAAAACAAGTACGCCGGGCGGACTTTTTAAGATTTATGCCGGCGCGTCAGGAAAAAGAACTATTGAAGCAGGCCTTTTATCTGCGGGGTAAGAGGATTGTGCACATCAATGCCGTAGCAAATGGCGGAGGCGTCGCTGAAATACTTACAAGCCTCATCCCGTATTTGCGTTCTTTGGGCGTGGAAAGCGACTGGTATTTTATCAATCCCAATGTCGGCAAAAAATTTTTTGAGATAACCAACAAAATTCATAATGCCTTGCAGGGCGCGTCGATAAAAGTTAGCCGTCAGGAGTGGGCCGAATATGAACGGGTAAGCAGATTCATCGCCGCCGAGTTGGATAAAATTGACTGTGATATTCTGGTCGCAAACGATCCGCAAATACTTCTCGCGGGACATTACGCGCATCTTACTAAACACAAAATATATTTCAGCCACATTGATACTTCCTCGGTTTTTAAACCGGTTTGGAAGAAGCTCCTCCCCGCCATTAAAGTTTATCATCGGATCGTTTTTAGCAATCGCGGTTTTATTAACGGCAGTTTACCGAGACGTAAAATAAGAATTTTTACCCCGGCAATTGATCCGCTTGCTCCCAAACAAAAAATTGTCCCCAAAAAAGAAGCTCGTCTGTATCTTGAAAAACACGGCGGCATTCCCAAAAATTGCCATCTCATCGCGCAAATATCGCGTTTTGACATTTGGAAAAATCCAATGGGAGTTATCCAATCTTTCCGAATAGTTCAAAAAACATACCCCAGCGCGCGGCTGGCCTTGGTCGGCTTTAACATCGCAAAGGATAATCCTGCGGCCCGCGTGGTTTATAAAGACATTGCGGCAATTGCCGGCAAATCCCGCGATATATTTTTGTTTTTTACTCCGGAAGGAAAAGATGTTCTAGAATTTACCGTTATGGCGCAAAACGCGGCTGATATCATCGTTCAAAATTCAATTAAAGAAAGCTTCGGCTTGGTCGTGACAGAGGCAATGTGGAAACGCCAACCGGTACTTGGCGGTCCGGCTTCGGGAATCAGAAAACAGATTCGAAACGGCGAAAACGGCTTTGTTGTGAAGTCTCCCGAGGAAATGGCTCAAAAGGTCATTTTTCTTTTATCTCACCCGATGGAAAAAAAACGGCTAGGAAATTCAGCGAGAAAAACCGTTCTGGATAATTTTTTATTTCCACGTTTGGTTTTGGATCATTTTAAGCTCTATAATTCTTGCTTAAAATAAAATTGGAAGGGCAGAGGCGACCTACGGGTTGTTATCGGCCCTCGACATCGCAAAGGAGGTGCAATACTACAATCCCTACTGCAATCTAGGAGGTTGCTGGCTATTTGTTCTAGGGCACTGAGGGACTCACCGGATAATATTTGTGCGTTTCCAGGACCGTTCCCAAAACGCTATTTTCCGACAAATAGTACGGCATTTGGGATGTTGCGGCCGGGGCCTGCTTTGTAGCCGGAAGACCAAAGAGCAGTTGATCCGCCGCTATCAAGATTAAGAGCGTTCTCAAGTCCTAGTGTTTTTAGCACATAGGCAGATTCAGCAACAGTTGCATTATACACAACTCCAATATAAGCTGTCGTACCTTTATTTCCTACAAAGCTTCTTGATCCTTTACTTCCTTTCTTGGGGTCGCCATCTCCTCCAAAAGCAATATTCCCTCCGGACAAAAGTAGTCCTTGATTAGCTAGTACCATATCCACCCCAGTATCTCTTCCCCAATCTAAAGATTGCCCTCTAACACCAGCGGAATTACCGGAGAAATATATAAGAGGAACGTTACTGTATTTATTGTTATCAGAATTAAGATACTTTTTGTTTTTGTTCATAAGCAGGGTATCAAATGAATTAGTTTTTCCGGCACAGCTTGGATATTCAGCTGGGCAAAAATACGATCCGTTAACGCCGGCAAATGCACCGTTTCGACTAACATAATCTCCCAAAGACAAAACAGGACAATCGTTAGAACAATCAGAATCAGACGCGGTATCAACTATCACCCGGGTAGTATTCAGATCTGCCGCAATAATATCTACAAGATAAGTTCCGATATCGCTATTAACAGATTGCCTGCTGTATCCACGGTTGGGTGGCGCATTGCTTGCTTTAACAGTTTCAGGAATGATAAATGTTAATGCGGTTTTTGCCTTTTCATCGTCGATAAGTTTATTTAAGTTATTCAGAGTGGCATCTCCCGATGCATAATTTTTTTGAGATAAATATGTCAGGCCCTTAGTAAATAAATCGTCAAACTTAGCCGTGTTTTTGGATTGCGTTTTTAGATCTAAAAGTTTTTCATAGGATGTTACGGCTTTTTTATATGTAGCTTCAATCTTTTGAATGCTGGTTTGTAAATCCTCATTTCTTTTATATTGATCTTGGTTTTTTAACTCAATAAGCTCCTTTTCTCTCTCGGCAAGCTTTTTTTTGAGGTTATTTCCATCAGACAGGAGAGAAGAAATTTTGGTTTTTGAGTTTATTGACTCTTTAGAATAATAGAGAAGCTGAAGTAGCAATAATGCGGACATTAGGACTATCAGAACAAAAACAAATAAATAGATTTTCTGTTTAATAATGCTCTTAAGGTAAATACTTAATTTCATTTCCGCAGTCGCATTTAGTATATCAGATTTTGTTTACCCCACTCATTATCTTTGAATCCTTAG
>JACPTT010000026.1 GCA_016192645.1 Candidatus Levyibacteriota bacterium
TGGGCGTTATTCAAAAATCAGGGGCATTTTTGAGATTCTCTGAGTTAATGCTTGGTCAGGGAAAACAGGCGGCAGTTGTCTTTTTAAAAGAAAAACCGGAAGTGGCAAAAAAAATAGTTGATGAAATTATGAAAAAGAGCAAAACCTCCCCAACACCGGTTGAGGTGGGAGTTGAAGAGGAAGAGCTCGCCGCCTAACTTCTGGTGATATAATAAAACAGTGAACAAGAGGGATATAAACCTTTATATTCTTAAGGCCTCTGGTAGATTAGATAATTTTTCTAAGCAAATAGAAGAAAAGTTTTGGGATACCGTAAATAAAGTTGCAAGTAAAATTCCAATTGCCGATATAGATATAGTTATATACGATAATCCAGCACTTGTAATACCAGAGTTAGGAATTGGAGGGCATACCCATAGCCCTGAATTTGTAGTTATATCTCTAGATCCAAAATTCCCAAACTTTTCTGATAAAACTATAAAGCAAGAATTAAAGCGAACCCTCGCTCACGAATTAAATCATGCCGCAAGATGGAAAACTGTAGGATATGGGACAACGCTTTTAGAAGCCTTAATAAGTGAAGGGTTAGCGGATCATTTTGATATTGAGATAACTAATGAAAGCCCTGAGCCTTGGGATAAAGCTCTGAACGCGAACGAACTTAAGACATTTTTGGAAAAAGCAAAAAGAGAATATCAGAATAAAAAATATCATCATAACGAATGGTTTTTTGGTTCTAAAGAAAAAGGTATACCAAAATGGACAGGCTATACGATTGGATATAACTTAGTATCAAAATATCTTAAAAATAATCTTCATAAAAAACCTTCGCAGCTTTATAATGTAAAAGCGGAAGAGTTTATTAAATCATAATGGGTGAGTTTGAAAAGTTCTACAACAAAGCCCTTCGATTTCTCTCGTATAGGCCTCGTTCGGAAAAAGAGATAAGAGACCGTTTGAAATTAAAAGTTCAAAGTTCAAAATTCAAAGTTGAAGAAAATATCATAGATAAGGTTATTGAAAAATTAAAAGAACAGAAATTTACTAACGACGAAGAGTTCACCCGCTGGTGGATTGAGCAGCGAACTAATGTTCAGCCCAGATCAATGCGGTTGATTAAGATAGAGCTTAGGCAGAAAGGCATCTCGAATGAAATTATTGAATCAAGAATCAAGAATCAAGAATCAGGAAGAGATGATGCGGAATTAGTAAAAAAACTCATAGAAAAACGATTATCAAAATACAAAGGGTTAGAAAAAAGAGAACTTTACCAAAAGCTTGGGCGGTTTTTAGCATCAAAAGGATTTGACTGGGAGACAATCAAGAAAAGTATTGACGAGGTTGTTAAAAAAGGAGTATAATAAAAGAGTAAGACAGTAGGAGTAGTCAAATGAAGTTTAAGTCCTCATTCGACAAATATTTTCAAAAGCCTTAAAAAGGCTTTTGCCTTCTATTGTCTTCGCAATATGAGTCCGCAAGATAAAGACATCGTTAAACTTAAAGAAGAATATTTAGAGAAGCTGCAAAAAATAGCCGGTTTAACCCGTGAAGAGGCAAAAAAAGCGCTTCTTGAAGAAATAGAGAGAGAAGAAACGCAAGCTGCTGCCCGTATTATCAAAGAAAAAGAAGAAGAGGCAAAACTTACCGCCGATAAAAAGGCGCAGGAAATTATTGTTTCTGCCATGCGCCACGGTGCTATCAGCTATATCCCGGAGTACACGGTTTCCACCATAAAAATAGAGGATGAAGACTTAAAAGGAAGAATCATTGGAAAAGAAGGCAGAAATATTCGGGCGTTTGAACATTTAGAATCGAGGAAATTGTTGAGCAAACTAAAGCGGAAGTTGAGAAGATCATGCTTGAAGAAGGTGAAAAATTAGCCCATGAAGTAGGCGTTTATAACTTGTCCGTTGAACTGCTGGCAACTCTTGGACGCTTTAAATTCCGAACCTCTTATGGGCAAAATCTTATCGTTCATACTCTTGAAGAGACAAAAATTGGTATTCATATTGCCCATGAGGTTGGGGCAGATGAAAACGTTATTCGGCTTGGCTGCTTGTTTCATGATATCGGAAAGGTTTTAGAGGGAGAGGGAAGCCATGTTAAACTCGGGGTTGAATTTTTGAAACGGTTTAATATACCGGAAAAAGTTGTCAATTGCGTTGCCGAGCATCACGAAGATAAGCCGTTTTCATCAATGGAGTCAGTCATTGTTTACATTGCCGATGCGATCTCAGGAGCCAGACCCGGAGCGCGGTACGAAGATTATGAAGAGTATGTGAAAAGGCTCAAGGATATGGAGGAGATTGCCAAAAAGTATGAGGGTGTTGAGGATGCGTATGCATTCGAAGCCGGAAGAGAACTGCGGGTGATTATAGATCCGGGAAAGCTTGATGATTCCCAAACGGTTTTGGTTTCCCAAAGGATTCGAGAAGAGGTGAGCCGTGCCCTGGCAATCCCGGGCGAGGTAAAAGTAACTGCCATTAGGGAATTCCGCGCTGTGTCCTCGGAAGCCGCATGAAATCAATTTAACCCCTTGACATCTTCTAGTTTGCGTTGTATTGTTGAGCTGATTGAAAATCAAAACTATTCTGCCCGGGGGGAGGTGAATTGATTTGACAAAGAAAGACCTCATCGAATTGGTCGCAAAAAAAGCGAATCTAACGAATAAAGCAGCAAGAGAATCTGTTGGCGCCTTGTTAAATGCTGTTCGCGATGCTCTAAAAAGAGGAGAAAAGGTTGTCATTACCGGATTTGGAACCTTTAGCGTTAGGAAAAGAGCAGAGCGCCGAGGCCGAAACCCAAAGACTGGGGAGCAAATAACAATCGCAGCTCGCAAAGCTCCTGGTTTTACGCCCGGTAAAACCCTGAAAAAGGCAGTAAGATAAATTCTCTTTAATGGAAATAAGAAGTTCGCCAGAATCTGGTGAGCTTCTTTTTGGTATAATCGGAAGAATGGTCGTCTCTGTTTCTCACCTTTCAAAATATTACCAGGTTCACCAAAAAGAGCCGGGATTCATAGGCTCACTAAAATCCCTATTGGCAAGACATTACGAAACAGTTAAAGCTATTGATGATATTTCGTTTGAAATCTCCGAGGGAGAACTTGTTGGTTTTATCGGACCAAATGGCGCCGGAAAAACAACAACCTTAAAATGTTTATCCGGCCTTTTATATCCAACTAATGGCCGCATTTCGGTTTTAGGTTTTACTCCGTTTCAGAGAAAAAAAGAATTTCTGAAAAAAATCGCCCTTGTAATGGGGCAAAAAAATCAACTTTGGTGGGATTTACCGGCCGTTGACACATTTGCCTTAAATAAAGAAATATACGAAGTGCCGCAAAAACAGTTTGATCAAACGCTTTTTGAATTAGCAAGACTTTTGGATGTTAAAGATTTACTTAACGTCGCAGTCCGCAAGCTCTCACTGGGGCAGCGAATGAAGATGGAGCTTATTGCCGCTCTTATCCACTCTCCAAAAGTTTTATTTTTAGATGAACCAACAATAGGGCTTGATGTGGTGATGCAGCAAAAACTGCGCGAATTTATAAAAGAATATAACAGCCGTTATAAAGCAACTATTATTTTGACCAGCCATTATATGGGCGATGTAGAGGCATTATGCAAAAGAGTAATTATCATAAACAGCGGCAGGATTCTTTACGATGGTTTGCTTTTGGAGTTGGTAAAAAAATATGCGCCATATAAAACTATCACAGTTGTTTTTCGAGACTATGTTGACCCAAAAAAGCTAGCCGATTTTGGAGAGATTAAAAATTTTGATCACCCAAAATTAGAACTTCGGGTATCAAGCAAACAAGTAGGTAAAATCACCTCAGAAATCCTGGAACAGTTTGAAATTGAGGATCTTACTATTGAAGAGCCGGAAATTGAGGATGTAATACGAGAAGTGTTTTCAAAAAAAGAATGAATCTCCGTGCATATTTGCTTGTTGTCAAAAATACATGGGAAGAAACGGTTGCTTACCGGTTTAATTTTGTTATGTGGAGATTGCGGGTAGTGCTGCAAATTCTGACTTTGTATTTTCTCTGGCTGGCAATTATTCCAAACAAAGCGTCTATTTTTGGCTACGATCAATCGCAAATTCTTACCTATATTTTAGGAACATCAATTTTTAGCTCAGTGATCCTTTCAACAAGAAGCCATGAAATAGGCGAGCAGATTAACAGAGGCGATCTATCAAATTTTTTACTGCGCCCTATCAATTATTTTTTCTATTGGTTTGCCAGAGACTTAGGCGATAAAGCAATGAACATTTTGTTTGCAACTGTTGAGCTGACAATACTCTTTTTTATTTTACGCCCCCCTTTAATTGTTCAGCTAAACTTGCTATTTATTATTTTTACCTTTATATCTGCCGTACTTGCTTTAATACTTTATTTCTTATTTAATATCCTGCTTGGGTTTCTTGGTTTTTGGAGTCCGGAGACATGGGCGCCGCGGTTTATCTTCATGACGGTTATTAGTTTTTTTGCCGGCGGTCTTTTTCCTTTAGACATTTTGCCAAAGGCGATGTTTTCAGTTTTTCAACTCCTGCCCTTTCCTTACCTTCTCTATTTTCCGCTCAAAGTATATCTTGGAAAAATGACTCTTTTTGAAATGTCCAATGGCATTTTCATCTCGGTTCTTTGGATTCTTGTTCTTCACTGGATGGCAAAGTTAATCTGGCTGAGAGGGTTGCGGCTATACACCGCCCAAGGACGCTAGTCCGCCAGAGGCGGACAAGTTATGAAAAGATATTTTAAGATCTGGTTAATTCTAACGGGGATAGCTTCACAGATTGCATTTCAATCTCGCTTCGGTGCCGTCGTATTTATTATTGGCAAGATTTTGCGTTTTTTGTTTTTTCTTTTATTTCTTTTGCTTTTGTTTTCAAAAACAAATGCAATTGCTGGTTAGATCCTATGTGGTTTCGGGGGATTTTGATTACATTTTAACCAAACCTGTTTCGGCGCTTTTCCGCTCGCTTTTTGGAGGAAGTGATATTTTAGATCTCTCAATTATTTTTCTTTCCATCGGTTTTATATTATTTTCTGCCGGAAAAATCGAAAGCATTTCTCTTTTTGGAGCAACGCTTTATACGGTTCTTGTCTTTAATGCCTTTTTAATTGCGCTGGCATTTCATATTCTTGTTCTTTCAATAGGCGTTTTAACAACAGAGGTTGATAATACTATCATGTTGTATCGCGATATAACCCAGATGGGTCGGGTGCCGGTAGATATTTATCTTGAGCCTTTGCGTTCGTTTTTAACTTTTGCTATTCCGGTTGGCATTATGATGACCTTTCCAGCAAAAGCCTTAATGGGATTGTTATCGGCGCAAATAGCCCTTGTGTCTTTGGGGATTGGCCTTTTGTTTTTTTTGGCAAGCCTTTGGTTCTGGCGGTTTTCCCTAAGACATTACTCAAGCGCTAGCAGTTAATGACCAAAAGTGCTATAATTGTAAATTATGACCATAAGGCTTAAAACGCTCTTTTTTATAGCGCTGGGAATTCTTGTTCTTTGGTTTTTATATATTGCCAGGACAATCCTTGCTCCCTTTGTTTTGGGCGCAATTTTTGCCTATATTTTTAATCCAGTTGTTAATTTTTTTTCAGACAGAGCAAGGCTTCCAAGAGTCTTTTCGGTAGTTATAATTTACCTTTTGCTTATCTCCCTTGTTGTTTTTCTAACAGCGCTTCTTACTAAAAGAGTACTTCATGAATCCGTAGAGCTTACCTCTTATATAAAAAATGCAATTACAGCCACGCAAGGCCAGGTTGAGACGCTGCCGGATTGGGCAAAGCCCATTGCAAAAGAGACGCTGTCTTCTTTGGAAGAATCAAAGATTTTTTCGGTGCAGTCTGTTTTTTCTTTTTTCCCAGCCGCAATATCAAGAATTGTAAGTCTTTTGATTTTTCTAATTGCCAGTTTTTATTTCTTAAAAGAAGGAAGAAAAATGATTGATAGTCTTATTCTTTTTGTTCCAAAACCATATAAAATTGAAGCCGAAATTTTGCTTCGGAAGATAAATGTGGTGTTAAACGGTTATTTGCGCGGGCAGATTTTTTTAATTGCTTTTGTGGGACTTTCTCTTTATATAGCTCTTTCAATTTTGGGAATTAAATTTGCTCTTATTTTAGCCATTTTTTCCGGATTTGCAGAGGTAGTGCCGCTAATTGGGCCTATTGTTGCAACTACGGTTGCGGTCATTGTTGTTTTACTGACAGGCACTGCGAACTTCTCGCTTAGCCCATTGAACGCAGCTCTTATTGTTATTGCGATTTATTTTCTACTCCGGCAATTTGAGGATTATTTTGTAATCCCTTATGTGATGGGGAAGATAACAGAGATTCATCCTTTTCTTATCTTTTTTGCCGTGCTTTCCGGAGGACACCTCTTTGGAATTCTTGGCTTTATTTTGGCAATTCCGATTATGGCAATAATAAAGATTTTCCTTGAGTTTTCGCTGGATAAGATATACACCTCTGAAAAGAAAACCCCGATTAAATCGGGGTAAAAATATCCTAGGAAGATGGTAAGCCAGATTCTGTTCTTAAGCCGCAATCTATCTCA
>JACPTT010000028.1 GCA_016192645.1 Candidatus Levyibacteriota bacterium
AAAGAAGGACCCGTTTCTTTGTTTGTTTTAAGATAGGCGGGTGTGCACATACACGAGGTTTTCATGTTAAAAATCTTCATTTCGCTTTTGCCAACATTTTTGACTGGGAAGGAATGCTTAACATTGCCTCCCGAATAGGAAATATTCTTAAAATCAAAAGTTTTATGAGAAACCTCGCTTTTTGCTTGCGAATTCTTGGCAATATTTGCTTTTGAGGAGCTGCCAAGTATAACCACTGCTCCTCCAATAAGAATAATCGTAAAAACTGCAATGCCCCAAATAAAAGTTTTCTCATTCATAAATAGTGAGCTTGTCGAACTATCATATTAAGAATGATTTCTTTTGAACACCTCCATCAACTCACCCACTGCCCTTTTCGCATTGCCCTTTTGAATCGCATCCGCCGCACAGGTTTTTAAGTGGTTCTCCAAAGTTAAAGAATCGGCCTCTTTCAAGGCGCTTTGGACTGCCTGAGATTGATGAATAACATCAATACAATAGTCTTGTTCCTCAACCATTTTGATGACTTTATTGAGGTGTCCTCGGGCGATTTTAAGCCGATGCAGAATTCTCTCCTGAACATTTTTTGGTCTATACATAGTTTAGATATCTTGATGTGAGAGGTGGGATATCCTTGATCTTGAATTTTTGATGTCTGGATTTCTAGACGTCAATTCCGATTCAATCGGAATCAAAGATTCAAAATCCCACTTCCCATTTCCCACTTCAAGAATTCCAAGTCAAATCCCCCCATAGGGGATATGGTAGCAAGAGATCGGGATTTTGTCAAGCCCCCCGAGGACCGTCCCCTAGTTCCCGCTAGTTCGACCCTATGTGTTTACATAATTCACGCGGTTGATTTTAATTATAGGGTATGTTAAAATGCAAAAAAAATTAAGCATAAGATCAAAATTAAAAAAATATGACTATTGAAGGGCGTGCTGGCAACGGCACACCAAGAGAAATTGAAAGAGTAGAAATACCAATGGCTCTTCGTGAGCTGATACATAGTGTTCCTGTAGACAAAGACCATGTTCAAACTCTGGCTCGGTCAATCGAACAATCTGGTCAACTTTCTCCTTTATTAGTTTGGACTCAAGACAACCAAATTATTGATGGTTTCCATAGATTGGAAGCTTTAAGACAATTAGGAGCGGATACAGCTATATGTAATCTTATCGAATGCGGCGAAGAAGAGTTCAGAGATGCTCGTATAACATCAGCGGTTACCCATAAAGGTGTCAGTTTTGCACGAGTTGTTACATGGACTCGTGAGGTATTTAATGATACTCCGTGGGCTTCGAAAATAAGAAGTGCAGAAGCCTTCCATCTTGAAGGGGCAGTACAATACCCTAAGGGCTATAGGAGAACATTACGGTCTGGATTCACAACCGAAGAGCTGGAAGAGTTACTTGGGTGGGTAAGACATAAATCAGCAATTTGGGGACTGAAATCTGAACAGATAGCGAATATGTTAGATTTGGCTGATATAACAGCACCAAGGTTAATTCCATTAGTTAGAGAGCGACATAAACCAAGAGAGGATGTTTTAACAAGACCCATGTTGCGTACAATCGTAAGTCAAGTCCCCAACCATCAAGCTCAAGAAGCTCTTGTTAAAAAAGCTGTGGCTGAAAAATTAAATGAAGCTGAGGTTAAGAGATTAGTCATGTCTTATGCTAATGCCCCAACACAGGAACAGAGAGACACTGTACTTTCAACATCTTGGTTAGATGTAAAACCAGCTCCTACACCTTTTGTTATTAGAGGTGAAGAAGAAAGGAGAAGATCGGATGAACGTTTTAGAATAGAAATGACCAGAAGTATGATATTAGATCTTGCAAAAACATTACCTAATTTACCAATTGACAACCATCCAGACCTTAAATCCGCGTTAGATGAAGCCATTAATCAGTTATTAATAGGAGTCGCTCGATACCAAGGCGAAAGAGTAGATATTGTAGAAGGATTACAGAAACAAATTGAACAACTATCTCGAGAAAACCTAGGCCTCAAAAGCGATAATGCGTTGTTAAATAGGAATTTGGCAGCATTAAGAAACGCTTTAGGTCTTGCTCGTACAATATCAGATGAGGAGCAAAGGCTCAGAAGAGATACATAGAGCGATTGTATGTACGCCTTGGAGGCGTATTAAATAGACACCACAGATACGATATTCTGGGGGTTGCCTGATAAAAATGCCTTGATGTTTGAAACGGTGGTTGTAAGAATTTGGGAGAGGGCTTCGCGGCTATTGAAGGCATTGTGCGGAGTAACAACCACGTTCTCTTTTGTAACCAAAACGTGATTAAGAAGCTGGGTTTTGATATCGCAGGTTTTAAGAAACTCCGAAGTTAAAAGCTCCCTCTCCTCTTTGACACTGCACTCCTCCTCCAATACATCAAGTCCAACTCCTCCTAAAATCCCCTGATCCAAACCGTCCAAAACCGCCTGCGTCTCAACAATCCCTCCTCGAGCAGTGTTAATAAGGATGCTTCCCTTTTTGAATTTGCCTATGTTTCCTCGATTGATAAGATAATGGGTTGAATCATTATAGGGAACATGAAGGGTGATGACATCGGAATTTGCAAGCAGGTCTTCTAATGAAACAAATTTTATATCGCCCTTTTTAAGAAGAGAGTCATCGGGATTACGAGTAAAAACCAAAATTTTCATCCCAAAAGCAAGCCCTATCTCAATCGCCCTTTTGCCGATATTGCCCGCTCCTATTACCCCAAGT
>JACPTT010000029.1 GCA_016192645.1 Candidatus Levyibacteriota bacterium
CAATCAAGCTTTTCGAGGTTGTTTAGCAGTCGATCGGCGTAACTGGTAATTCTAAAGAACCACTGTTCAAGCTCTCGCTTTTCCACAGTCGTTTCACATCTCTCACAAACTCCCGTCGTCTCTTCTATTTTTGATTTTTGATCGCGAAGCGACAAGCTTTGCTTATTTTTGATATTTGATATTGTGCGGTCGATGACATCGACCCGCATAATCATTCCCGCTCCCCCGCCGTAAGGTGTGTCATCAACCAGTTTGTGTTTTCCAATCCCAAAATCTCGAATATTTACAAATTCAATCTCAATTAGTTTTTGTTTCTGCGCACGTTTGAGGATGGAGTGCGCAAAAGGTCCCGCAAACATTTCGGGAAAGAGGGTGAGGATTGATATTCTCATTGAGGAGCTTCGTTCAATGTAATATTAATTATTTTGTTCTGTTTGATTGCCGGGATTTTCATAACGCTTCGAATAGCCCGTATTATTTTTCCTTCTTTGCCGATTACTTTTCCCATGTCTTCTTTGGCGACAGTTACGCTGAAGTTTATTATTCCGTCTTGTTCTCCTTCTTCAATTTTTACCGCTTTAGGATTATCGACAATAGAGGAAACAATATAATAGAGTGTGTCTTTCATGCATTTAATAATTTTTCAACCGCTGGAGTTGGTTTGGCACCTTTGGAAATCCAATAGTTGAAGCGTTCTTGATTAATATTTTTCTTTTGTCCATTTTCGGTTTTCTCAAACCAGCCTAATGTTTCAATAGCCGCTCCATCGCGTTTACTGCGTTTTTCTTTTACAACGATTCGGTATTTTGCCTCTCCCCTTTTCCCAACTTTTGTTAATCGAATAACAACAGACATGGTTACTATTGTATCATTTTTTAAAGAGGGTCTCAAGGGCAAGTTCTGCGGATTGTTTTTCGGCTTCTTGTTTTGAATTTCCTTTTCCTTTGGCAATGAGCTTGTTTTGAACATATACGCCAACGGTAAACACTTTTGCGTGCGGCGGTCCCTCTTCGGACAAGACCTTGTAGAGGGGAGAATTTTGTTTTTTTGCTTGCACGTATTCTTGAAGAAGACTTTTTGCATCCTTAAATGATTTTTTTTCCACAAACTCATCGGCTTTTATCAAAAGTATCGTAGCTAAGAAAGCAGAGACTTTTTGGATTCCTTGATCCAAAAAAAGCGCACCGATAAATGCCTCAAAACTATCGGCCAAAAGCGATTGATTTTGTCGTCCTTTTGATTCTTCCTCCCCCTTTGAAAGCCGAAGAAGGCTTCCAAAATCAAGTTCTTTTGCGACTTGGGCCAAAGTTTTTGTGTTTACGAGGCGCGAGCGAAGATTGGTCAATGTCCCTTCGGGAAAGTGCGGGTATTTCTTATAAAGAAAGTCCGAAACCACAAAAGAGAGAATGCTGTCGCCCAAAAACTCCAGCCGTTCATTTGATTCCATTTTTTCTTTTGCTTCATTCAAATACGAGCGATGGGTAAACGCCTGCAAAAATAGTTTTTGATTTTTAAAATCAGGAAGGTTTTTCATGAGCGATAATATTTCCCAGAGCCCCGTTTATAAATGAGGGGCTGGTTTCTCCGCCGTATTCTTTGGCAAGCTCAATTGCTTCATCAATGATTACTTTTTGCGGTTCTTTTCTTTCAACAAGAAGCTCAAAAACGGCAAGTCGTAAGACGGCCAAATCAACCTTATTGATTTTCCCGATTGGAAATTCCGGGGCGGCATTCCGGATTTTTCCGTCGATAAATTCCTTATGAGCTAAAATATTTTTTGCAAAAACATCTCCTTTTTGCTTATGAAAATCCATCCGAAACAACTCCTGGATTAATTTTTGCCTTTTTTTGTGCCGCGGATCAAGCGGAGTTTTCATGTTCTTTTTTTTGTTCCTTGGTTTTGATAGTTAACACTTGACGGCCTTTGTAAAAGCCGCACTTTTCGCAAACAGTGTGAAAAGAAATTATATTACTGCAGTTTGAACACTTTGTGCCTTTTGGAACACGCAATTTAATGCTTGCGCGCCGTTTTCCTTTGCGTTGCCTTGAATGTCGTCTCTTTGGTTCCTGGGGCATAATGGTTGAATTATACTTTATTGAGGATTTTGTTGCAAGGGTAAGCCCGTGTTATAATATGAACTTGTCTTTATGATTCAATCTGTTTTACGTCTCTTGAGGGATAAAAAGCTTCTTTTGACACTGTTATTTTTAATTGTTATTTTAGTCGTAATTGTGCGCGCTCTACTTTCTGGTCAAAGGCAGCCGCAATACCAAACAGTAAGGGTTGAGAGAGGTACGGTTACCTCGGTCGTATCTGCTTCCGGGCAAATGTTAAGCAGCAATGCGGTGAATGTAACAACCGGCGCCTCCGGTATCGTAAAAGAAGTTTTTGTTTCTGATGGAGATGAGGTTAAAAAGGGAGATAAAATTGCCGAAATTGAACTTGATGGCATAGGTCAGCAAAAGAATGCTTCTGCCTGGTCAAGCTATCTTTCGGCAAAAAATAGCGTTGATTCTGCCAGTGCCACCGCCTATACCTTACGGTCAGCCAAAGATACTGCCTGGAAAAAATTTTATGATTTGGCAGTAGGTTCGGCTTACCAAAATTCAGACGGTACGCCGCGTGGAGATCAAAGAAACTCCTCTTCCGAATTCCAATCTTTTCAGGCAGATTGGCTGGCGGCTGAAGCAAAGTATAAAAATCAACAAAATGTTGTCGTTCAATCTCAGGCAGCGCTCAATAGCGCTTGGTTATCATATCAGTTAAGTTCACCAATTATTACAGCTCCACAAGCGGGAACAGTTGGCGATTTAACGATTGCTTCTGGAATGGTTATCGGGGCGATGTCATCTGATGCGAGCGCAACTTCTCGAAAAATTGCCGCAGTTCGCTCAGAGGGGGTTCCCATTGGCTCTTTTAATATTTCAGAAATTGATGTTGCAAAGGTCAAGCCCGGTAAAAAAGCAACCATAACTTTAGATAGTTTACCTAACAAGACATTTACCGGAAAACTAATAGGGGTTGATCGAACCGGCGTTGTTTTGCAAGGAGTCACAAATTATCCAGTGATCGTTCGGTTTGATGTAAAGAGCTTAGAAATTCTGCCAAATATGGGAGCAAGCGTTTCGATTATTGTCGATTCTAAAGAGAATGCTTTAATTATTCCTTCTTCCGCGCTGCAAACGCAGGCGGGGCAGAACTTTGTACGGGTTCTAAGAAAAGGCCGGGTGGAGCAAGTTCCCGTTGAGACAGGGGTTTCAGGAGACCAGGGAATTGAAATCACGTCAGGCTTATCTGAGGGAGAAGAAGTGATTGTGGGTACTTTAAGTACAACTTCGGTTCAGCAAGGGGGAAGTAGTTTTTCTCCTTTTAGCGGCGGCGGCTTTGGCGGTCCGCCGGCTGGCGGATTAAGGCCGGGAGGAACTGGCGGGGGCTCTAGAGGGCAACAGCAGCACTAAATAAAGTCATGATGCAAGTTTCTCATATCTCAAAAATCTACAGGAATGATTTGGTTGAAACAGTTGCTTTATCGGATGTATCTTTCAAAATTAAAAAAGGTGAATTCGTGGCAATTATGGGGCCATCGGGATCTGGCAAGTCAACCTTGATGCATGTTATTGGCGCGTTGGATTTACCAACAACCGGCACTTATATTTTGGACGGGGAAGATGTAGGAAAACTTTCGGAGGATGAATTGGCTGATGTCAGAAATAGAAAGATAGGCTTTGTTTTTCAATCACACAACCTCCTGCCGCGCACCACAGCCTTAAAGAATGTCATGTTGCCAATGGTTTATGCAGGTATTTCAAAAGAAGAACGTATAAAAAAAGCTAAAGATTTACTCGAAATGGTGGGCTTAGGTGATAGGCAGAATCATACTTCAAGTCAGCTCTCCGGAGGACAGCAGCAGCGGGTGGCAATTGCCCGAAGTCTTGCCAATAATCCAAGTATAATTTTAGCCGATGAGCCAACCGGCAATTTAGCAACTGCTCAAGGTGAAGAAATAATGGCTATTTTTCAAGATTTAAACAAGAAAGGACACACGATTATCATGATTACCCATGAGGCTAATATCGCTAAATATGCCAAGAGAATTATTCATCTGCGGGATGGAAAAGTAGTTTAGGATATGGATTTTTCAGAAACTTTACAAGGCGCATTAGAGGCGCTGAAGCTCAATAAATTAAGAACCGGACTGGCGACTTTGGGAGTAGTAATTGGTATTGGCGCGGTTATTGCTCTTGTTTCCTTAGGTCAATCAAGTCAGAAAGCAGTTGAGGCGCAGATTGAGTCATTGGGGGCTAATCTTTTGACGGTTATTCCGGGCGCAATTCGGCCGGGCAATATTCAAAGCGCTGCCGGCACTTCAACCACCTTAAAACTCGATGATTTAAGGGCAATTGAGAAGGAAAAGATACCAAGCATTAAAAATGTTTCGGCAGAACTTTTGCGAAGAGCGCAGGTTGTGGCGGGAAGAAACAATACCAATACGCAGGTTGTCGGTGTTTTACCAACATATCAGGAAGTAAGAAACATGCAACTTACAAATGGATCATTTATTACACAGCGCGATATTTCATCGCTTGCCAAAGTTGCGGTTTTAGGACCTCAGGTGGTAACGGATCTATTTGGCGAAGGAGCGAATCCGGTTGGAGAATCAATCCGTATCAACAATTTAACTTTTCGTGTTATTGGTTTGACCGCCTCAAAGGGCGGCGGCGGTTTTGGCGGCAACCAAGATGATATTGTTCTTGTGCCACTTTCAACTGCCCAAAAGCAAATGTTTGGCGTAGATTTTATCGGGTCAATCTCGATTCAGGTCTTGGGCAAAAAAGAAATGGATGCGGTTAGGGAACAGGTTGGCTACCTGCTGTTGGCGCGCCATAAAATCCAAAATCCGCAAAACGCCGACTTTACTATCTTTTCGCAAAACGATATTCTTGGAGTTGTTTCTCAAGTAACCGGCACTTTTACCGCACTTTTATCCGGTATTGCCGCCATCTCTCTTTTGGTAGGAGGAATTGGCATTATGAATATCATGTTTGTTACCGTAACCGAGAGGACGCGTG
>JACPTT010000039.1 GCA_016192645.1 Candidatus Levyibacteriota bacterium
CGGAATTTTTGGATCATTCTTCCAAGTAGTTCGCAAAGGTATTGTCGCATACTGCGCAAATGAACCGTCTCTGCCAATTCCGAAAAGTTTCATATTCTCGCAAATATGATAATTCTTGATCTCGCACTGGTAGCAATTAAGGCAAAAGATGTGGGTTTCGGAAGAAACAAGGTCTCCAACTTTAATATTAGTTTTTGACTTTGTATTAATCTTAAGAACCTTTCCAACCATCTCATGACCAATAACTTGAGGCGGCTTTATGTGGGCTGCCGCCCATGGAATCCAATCATAAATCCCAATATCGGTTCCGCAAATTGAGGCGTATACAACCTTGACTAAAACTTCCTCTTGCTTGGGTTTGGGGATTGGTATCTTTTTAATAACAACTCCGGGCTCGGGCTTTTCTTTTACAACCGCCAGATAAATGGGGGCTAAACTACTTAACATCAACAATCGCGTACTTTATTTTACCAGCAGGGGCTTCTACTTCAATCTTTTCTCCCATCTTTTTTCCAAGAAGCGCCTTGCCAAGAGGAGATTCATGGGAGATTTTTTTCTCATTAGGATCTGCCTCCCACTCGCCGACTAAAGTAAATGTCTCCTTTTTGCCATTAACATGGAGTGTAACGGTTGAGCCAAGCTTTACAATTTTATTTCCGTTGCTTTTTCCTTTTTCCTCATGAATAATAGTAACCTGCTTTAAAAGCTCCTCAATCTCATCGATTCTTCCATCTATAAATGAAAGCTCCTCCCGAGCCGCAGCGTACTCCGCATTCTCCGAAAGGTCTCCTAAATCTCTGGCTGCGGAAACTCGCGTCAGCACTTCGGGCCGCTTCACTTTCGTAAGCTCTCCGTGCTCTTTTTTTAGCTCTGCTAATCCTTCTTCTGTTAGATAAATTTTCTTGTTTACGTCCATATATTTTCTCTAAAAACAAAATCCCTCAAATGCAAATGCTTGAGGGCACCCTGCATCTTATAGCAAGCCATCCCTTTTGTCAATATCCTCTAGTATTAAGCTGGCCTTGGGAAAAACTTGCCGACAAGTCTAAACGCCTTTTCTTTGCTTTCTTCGGTCACCTCAACCCCTACTGCTCCTTCGTTTGGTTGGCCATAGAAGATCGTCCAATCAAGAGGAGCAGAAAGTAAACAAGGCAGAACCGTCAAGTCCTCTTCTCCCTCAACCCTAAGAACAATTCGTGCTTGTTGTTGGGTATTTACGAGCTGAATTGTCTTTTGGACCGCCTTGAATAGTTGGGGCGTGAGAGAACCCGAGGGATTTTTGACCTTAAAGACCTTCTCTTCTCCCTTAAACCCAAGCTCAGTTAAGCTTTTGAATCTCTTTTTTCTCGAAACCTTAAAATCAACAATGCAAATCCTCTGTTTAATACCCAAACGATTGAATTCTCTTGTTGTAATATCGCCAACGGTGATTACCAAAGCATTTGATCTAAAATCTCTCACTTGTCTCATATCCTTAATGAGTCTACCAAATGGCTTTTGCAGGACTTTGCGAAGTTTACTGGGAAGAATTAAAGTCTTACTAAACCAGTCTGGCTTAATATATAATCTTCCGTTTCTATTAATCTCTCCTTGCCGTATTCGCAATGAAGAAATAAGTCGTCCATCTTCTGCCAAAACAGAAGGCGCGATAAGAATTCTGAGCAAAGATAACCCCTTCGCTTTTCTCTTTCTGTTGATAAGCCTTGCGCCCCTTACTGTCTCTTTTGAAACAATAAGTGCTTCTGCGCCGAGTTTTTTCGAGAGCGTGGGTCCAACTACATCCTGAATTTGAACAATCTCGGCTCTATCGGTTAGTCCCTCTGCTCTTAAAAACCGATCAAGAAAGGCACTTCTTATGCTATATGATTCGGTTCTCTCTTTTTCTACTCTTTGAACAAAACCATCGCTTGTTAAGCCAATAACCACTTTTTTTCCTTTTGAGAAGGCAAAGCGGAGAAACTCTTTATGTCCTTTGTGAAAATGGTCAAATGTTCCCCCGCAAGCTACAATTTTGAACTGTTTCCTCATATTTGATACTGCCTCAAGCGCTTATTATACTCTTTAAGTATCTTTTGACGATGGTCAAGGGGGTGAAAAGCCAACATATGATCTGATATTATTTCTATTGTTCTGTGTTTTCTCATATACCAGAGCTGGAGAACTTTTGCAAGAAATTCGAAAGAATTAAGTAATTGAGTAATTAAGAAATTATGGTTTTTGCTTCTCTTAATATCTTTATAGCTTAATCGCTTAATATCTAGGCTATTTGGCAAGAACTTCTTTACCCACAAGTTTGCCCTGATGAACCTGCCATATGCGTCTCCCCTCTCAAAAATCGGCATCATCTGAACCACCTCATGCGCGCCGAAAAGATCCTGTTTTTCCTTGGGTAAACCAAGAGCCCTAAAAAGTCGTGTTGTCCACAAGCTATTTTTCCGAACTACTACAAATAAATCTATATCGTCATTTTTATCGGCATTGTTCATCGCTAAAGCTCCGCTTATTCCAATTAGCCTAACTGTGGGAATCCAAGAGAAAAAAGGCAGAGTTCTTTTGGCGATCTTGATCTTTTCATAACTCACTTTTTCTCGCTGCTTTCTTTTTGCAATAATATCCTCTCGTCCCAAAAAACAATAAAACCCATCTTTTTCTGTAATAACCAAAGAAACAGTCTTTAATGCTTTTTCAAATTCTTTTCTGCTTGTTTTTTTATCAAGTAAGAAGTGCCAAAGTTCTTTTTTTGTAAGTGGATAAGCAAAAACATCACTATAGGCAATCGTTCGAAGAATTGCCTGTTGAGCCTCTTTTATCATGCACGAATTATACTACTTTTGAGGTGTGCCTTCGTATTGCTGAAGAACTTGAGAAACGCCGGAAGATAAAGTCTCAACTGCGCTCTGGGGCGAAGTGTTGCCTAAGATTGAACGAACAGCATTACCCAAATAGGCATTCATTTGTGAATTTAAGCCATCATCAAAGGTATCGCTTGAGAAAAACGAGGAAACAGCCCCATCTGCTTGGGAAACAAACGGATAGACAAATTGATTATCTTTAAGTAAGTCTTTTAATTCTTTATTTGCATAAGGCTCTCCAAAAAGTCTTGTCTTTGAGATTTCGGTGAAAAGTTTCTGCTGGGTTTCTTTTTTTGCAAGAAATTTCATAAATAAAAGCGCCTCTTTTTGATGTTTGCTCTTTGAAGAAACCCCTTCCGCCCAATAGCTGGCAATTGTCATATTTCTGCCCGGCAGGTGCGGGACGGAGGCTATTTGAAACGAAAGGTTAGGATTTATAGCTTTTATAGTAAAAACATCCCAGGAATAGCCAAAATACATTGCAAGATTACCCTTGGCAAAAGCAAGAATTGAGGGATCAAGAGTTTGATCCCAAACATTTCCCTCTCCGCTTGCAAAAGATGCATAAAAAGAAAGGGCATCCGAGCTTGCCTGATCAGTTTTTAATAGGTTTTTGATATCTGCGCCGTTTTGCACAAAAAGAAGCGAAACAATATCGGGCGCATGAGTAATGTTGTCAAATGTGCCAAGTGCCGCGCCTGAAGTTTTGATCCTTCCCGTCTCGTCTTTAACGGTTAATACGCGAGCTGATTTTGCAAAATCTTCCCACGTTGTTGGAGTCTCAAGAGAAGCTGCCTGGAAGAGCTCGGTATTTATAAAAAGCGAAAGCGTATCAATCTCCAAGGGAATGCCGTAAATTGCTCCGTTTTTAATAAGGTCTGTCTGGGCAACAGGATAAAATTGCTTTCTAAAAGCATCGGCAGATATTACATCGCTTGAAAGCGGTAAAAGAACATCGAAAAGTTGAGGAACCCAGCTGTTATGAAAGCGAAAAACATCCGCTCCTGTACCATTTTTAATGCGGGTTAGCAACCGATTTCTATACTGCTTTATATCTTCCTTAACATATTGCACCGAAATATTCGGGTTTTCCCTTTCAAAATCCGCAAATACAGCCTGCATTACACGGCTATCTTCCCATAACCCCCAATAGGTAAGGGTAATTTTTTCGGGTTTTTGTTTAAAAAATCTGGGACCGATTACCGAAAAAATCAAAAAACTAAAAATAAGAAGGAAAATAAGACCAAGCGCTCCTTTTATAAGAGTTCCGCGAGAAAAGAGCGAAGATTCAGGAGGGGGCGGAGGAACAGAAGGAGACGCAGGCGGAGGAATTTCGGTTGAGTAAGGGGGGGACTGGGGGTTTATACCCTGCGGGTTCTGAAAGACAGTATTTTCGTTCATATTCTTAGTTTTAGTATAGTATAATACGGAAAGAGACTTGTGGCAAATGAAAAAAAATGAATACAAAAAAATTCTCCGATCCGTAACTCACAGCCTTTTTTGGTTTTTAATCGGCGCTGCATTAGGACTCTTTTTCATCGTAAGTTTTGCCTTTATTCTCTTCCAGAGACAGTATGCCGATGTTGTTTATCCGGGCGTTATGGTCAATGGCGTTAATTTTGGCGGAAAGACAAAAGAAGAAGTAAAGAGGTTCTTTGCTTTGAAAAATGCAAAAATCGCCCAAACACAGTTCGCCTTAACAAGCGACTATGGCGTGGCTACCATCTCAGCCAAGCAACTAAACTTTGGTTATAACGAAGAACTCCTGGCAAATCAGGCCTACAGCGTTGGAAAGTCAATTGATCCCCTTTCTAATTTAAGCCTTGTGGTCCAAGCGTATCTTAACGGAATAAATCTACCTGCCTCTTACCACTACTTAGAAAATGAACTGGAAGCTCTTCTAAAACCAACTATGGAAAAGGTCGATATTGCGCCTGTAGATGCACTCTTTCAATTTCAAAATGGCAGAGTTGTTGCCTTCAGACCCTCAAGCGATGGGCAAGAAGTCGATACAGAGTCCTTAAAAATGAAGCTCTCCTCAAAAACACTTCCGGTTGTCCTGGCAGAAAAACCGCAAGTAATCACTATTGCCATCCCGATTCGGGTATTAAAACCTAAGATAACGACGCAGAAGGCAAACAATCTTGGCATCAAAGAACTTATTGGAGAAGGAACATCTCTTTTTCAAGGATCAATACCTAATAGAATTTATAATATAACCCTTGCTGCCACCCGCCTTAATGGTCTACTGGTTGCACCGGGAGAAACTTTCTCTTTTGGAAAGGCGCTGGGCGATGTTTCTTCTTTTACCGGTTACAAGCAGGCGTTTATTATCCAAAATGGTCGAACGGTCTTAGGAGATGGAGGAGGAGTCTGCCAGGTTTCAACCACTTTTTTTCGGGCGATCTTAAACGCCGGACTCCCAATTCCTGAAAGACATGCCCATGCTTATAGAGTTGGATATTATGAACAAGATTCGCCTCCTGGATTTGACGCAACGGTTTATGTCCCAAGCGTTGATTTAAAGTTTAAAAACGATACGGAAAACTATATTCTCATCCAGACTGCTCTTAATCCAAACCAAGAACGACTCACTTTTCTTCTCTACGGCACAAAAGACGACAGACAAGTAACCATTAGTAAGCCTGTTCTTACAAACCAAACTCCTGCTCCGCCACCCCTTTACCAAGATGATCCAACATTGCCAAAAGGAATAACCAAACAGATTGATTTTGCGGCCCCTGGTGCAACCTCTGTCTTCACCAGAGAAGTTGCAAGGAACGGAAAAATTATTATCTCCGATAAATTCGTCTCAAATTATCGTCCTTGGCAAGCAGTTTATCTTCGAGGAACAAAAGAGCAATAGCACTAATTTATGGGAAAAGTTATTTCGGTTAAAGAAGCAATTATGATAAGCGCCAAGCTGCATGAACAGAACAAAACTATCGTTCTGGCGGGTGGTTGCTTTGATATCCTCCATCTTGGCCATGTTGAGTTTTTAAAAAAGGCAAAAGAGAAGGCGGCTGCGCTTTTTGTTCTTCTTGAAAGCGATGAGAAAGTAAAGCAAATTAAAGGAGAAAACCGCCCAATCCATAGCCAAGAAGAAAGAGCAAAAGTATTATCTGCGCTTGAGATGGTTGACTATGTGGTTCTTCTTCCCTATTTTATGGCAAACAAAGATTATGACAAGCTTGTAATATCAATAAAACCTGATATAATTGCCACAACTAAAGCAGATAAATATAGAAAACATAAAGAAAGGCAGGCAAAATTACTAAACGCGCAAGTTTTAGATGTTATAGATAGACTGCCCAATAAATCAACAAATTTACTTGCGCAAAGGCTTTCCCATGAACTCTAATCTGAACAAATTTCTAATCGGCTTTGGCTTTCTTTTTGTTTTAGTAGTAGCATTTGCTCTTTCTCAAAATTACCTGCAGGATCTCCCGTTTTCCCCAAAAACTCCAAAAGCTATTATTAACAACCAAACATTTAATCTCTTTCTTGCAAAAACAGATAAAGAAAGACGGGTTGGTTTATCGGAAAAAAAGTCACTAGCAGAAAATTCCGGCATGCTTTTTGTTTTTGGAAAACCAGATTATTACTCTTTCTGGATGAAAAAGATGCAATTTCCTATTGATATTATTTTTATTAAAGAAAATAAAATAGTGACAATCTATACCGATCTGAAACCGCCGCAAACTACAAAAGAGAGTTTGCCTATATATAAACCCGATGAACCGGCAGACATGGTTTTGGAAATAAATGCGGGTCTTGTACAAAAATAAAAACAAAAAAAAGGCGATTTGGTAAAGCTGGAAAACCTCTAACCCCCATGCGTATTTTAGGTATTGAAACAAGTTGCGACGAAACGGGTGCGGCTATAGTTGAGGATGGAACTAAACTTATTTCAAATGCTCTTGCCTCATCTATAAAACTGCATGCAAAAACTGGTGGAATCATCCCGGAGACCGCTGCGCGGGAACAAATAAAGTATATAATCCCAGTCATTAATCGGGTTATCAAACAGGCTAATATCGATACCTCAAAACTTGATGCAATCGCAGTTACTGTAGGACCCGGTCTTCTTGGCTCTTTATTAGTTGGCGTTGAAACAGCTAAAACCCTCTCGTACGTTTGGGATAAACCGATTATTCCGGTAAATCACTTAATAGGCCATATCTATGCGAATTTTATTGAGCAAACAGACTACAGACTACGGACTACAGCTGTAGACGGTAGACCGTCGACCGTAGACATTACTTTTCCTGCTCTCGGACTCATCGTCTCTGGCGGTCATACTGATTTGGTTCTTCTGAAAAATCACGGCAGGATAAAGTGGTTAGGCGGAACGCGAGATGATGCCGCAGGAGAAGCATTTGATAAAATTGCAAGGCTTTTGGGACTTCCTTATCCCGGCGGGCCGGCGATTGAGAAGGCTGCGCAGCGTGGCAACATTAGTCGCTTTAAGTTTCCCCGCCCAATGATTGATTTGGATGATTTTGATTTTTCCTTTTCAGGCTTAAAAACCGCCGTATTAAGGGAGGTAAAAACAATTGAACAACCTGCCCTGAGCCGAGCCGAAGGGTTGAACAATCGAGCAATTAACGATATCGCCGCCTCGGTTCAACAAGTGGTCATAGATGTTTTAGTGGCTAAGACAATCAAAGCCGCAAAACAGTTCGAAGCAAAATCAATTCTTTTAGGAGGAGGTGTCGCCGCAAACCAAACTCTTCGTGATCGTTTCAAATTGGCAATTGGAAATTTGAAATTAGAAATTCCATTTTTCTTTCCAGAAAAATGGCTGTGTACCGACAACGCCGCTATGATCGCCTCCGCCGCCTTCTTCAACTATAAGCCTCTGGAATGGAAAAAAATCACAGCCAATCCGCAGTTATATTTTGATTAACCTGCTATAATAAGCATAGCTTGTTACAAACCTTTGGTTTATAATAAACCCATGCAAACGGAAACGACTCTTATTATAATTCTTATTCTTGGTTTTGCCGTTGTCCTTTATCTTTTGAATAAAAAGCTCTCGGAGATGCAGGAGAAAAAACCCGACGAAGCGCTTTTAGAGTGGCTAAAAACCATGCAGTCCTCCCTTGAATCGACCAATAAAACATTAAATGATGCTCTTAGAAACAGCTCAAACCATATGGTAAAAACCCTTCAGGAAAATTCAAAACAGCTTAACCAGCGGCTTGACAAGGCAGCGGCTGTGATTCGCGATGTTGGTAAAGAGGTTGGAGAAATGAGCGAGATTGGCAGAAATATGCGCGAGCTTCAGGAGTTTTTAAAAAGCCCAAAGCTTAGAGGCAATATTGGCGAACAAGTCTTGAAAGACTTAATCGCCCAGATGTTTCCAAAACATAGTTTTCATCTTCAATACCAGTTTAAATCCGGAGAAAAAGTTGATGCGGCAATTAAAACCGATGCGGGGATTTTGCCAATCGACTCAAAATTTCCCATGGAAAACTTCCAAAAAATGATTAAAGCACAAAATGAAGCAGAAAAAGAGGGGGCACAAAAAGAATTTCAAAGAGATGTTAAAAAGCATATTGATACTATTTCTAAAAAATATATCCTGCCCGAAGAAGGAACCATGGATTTTGCCTTAATGTATGTACCAAGCGAGTCTGTTTATTATGAACTGGCAAATACAACAGAGGTTATGGATTATGCAAGGAAAGCCCGCGTTTATGTTGTCTCTCCGAGCACTCTTTACGCACATTTGCAAACTATTCTTCTTTCTTTTGAAGGAAAAAAGATATTTTGACAGACAAGC
>JACPTT010000041.1 GCA_016192645.1 Candidatus Levyibacteriota bacterium
ATGCGATTGATCACGCCGGTTGGAATCTTGGAGTTTCGGTAAAAGCCCGCTGGGTGAATGCGGAAAAGATAATTAAAGACGGCGTTCAAATTATCGGAAAGCCAAATGGGATTATTGTTCCAATCGGCTGGGGAGAGCGGGGAGCCGAGGGAATGATTACGGCTGCCTCATTTGCACGAGAAAATAAAATTCCCTACCTGGGACTTTGCTACGGGATGCAATTGGCGGTTGTGGCATTTGCCCGGGATGTCTTGGGTTTTTCGGACGCAAATACAACCGAAAATAGTCAAAAGACAAAATATCCGGTAATTCACCTTATGCCAAAACAGAAAGAGTTTATGCAAAGAAGGGCTTATGGAGGGACGATGCGGCTCGGCGGTTGGGAAGCAATTGTGAAGAAAGGAACATTGGCCTATGAAGCATATGATACGCAGCGAACGAGTGAGCGGCATCGGCACCGCTATGAATTTAATGATAAATATACCAAAGATTTTGAAGAAAAAGGCCTTGTTATCAGCGGCCGTTCGGTTGTTGAAGGACTAGCAGAGATTATTGAGCTGCCAAAAAGTGCTCACCCATTTTATTTGGGTACGCAGGGGCACCCGGAGTATAAAAGCCGACCATTACGGCCGCATCCTATCTTCTTGAGCTTTCTTTCGGCCTGTGCTAAAATGTAATCCTTGCTATGATTCAAACGATAAATTTTGCGCCGGGCGATATTGTTCGGGTTCACCAGAAAATAACCGAAGCCGACAAAACCAGAACTCAGGTTTTTGAAGGAACGGTTTTGGCTATTAAAGGTCGGGGCGAAAACAAAATGTTTACCGTTCGAAAAGTCGTTGGCGATGTTGCGGTTGAACGAATCTGGCCGGCAAATTCTCCAAATATCGAAAAGGTCGATCTAAAAAGCCATCCCAAAAGAAGAATAAGACGTGCAAAGCTTTATTATCTTCGCAAGACTGCATGAAGATAGTCAATCCCGTTGCGCGTAAGGGCGAGGCGATCGCCTGCCAATATCTCAAAAGGCAGGGCTATAAAATTCTTGAGCGAAACTTTCGAAAAGGCTACGGAGAACTAGATATTATTGCGGTTCATCAAAACGTCCTTGTTTTTGTCGAAGTAAAGACACGAACTTCTCAAGAATTTGGAAGCCCGCTTGAGGCGATTGCACCCTGGAAGCTTCGCTCGCTTATAAAAACCGCGCAATTTTATAAAATGACGCATAAAAACCTTCCGGAACAGCTACGAATTGACGCAGTTTCGGTTATACTCTCCCCCAGCGGGGAAGGGGAGAAGGTCGAACATATCGAAAATATTACCGGTTTTTGATAAGTCGTATTCGATCTCGAAGAATTGCGGCGGTTTCAAAATCAAGGTCTTTGGCAGCCTCGCGCATTTGAATATTTAACTGCTTTATTAGTTTTTCCTTCTCATCGGGCAAAAGCACTTCTTTTTGTTCAAGAAAGAGCAAAAAATCTAAAGACTTTTCCCCTTTTTCTTTTTCCGCAACCAGTTTTGCCCGGATTGCCTTTTGAATTGTGCGCGGCGTTATGCGATGCTTTTTATTATAAGCAAGCTGAGCGCGTCTTCGTCTTTTAACTTCTTTGATGGCAGCTTTCATTGACCCGGTCATATTATCGGCATACATAATAACTTGGGAATCGACATTTCGGGCAGCCCTGCCCATGGTTTGAATAAGAGAAGTTTTGCTTCGCAAGAAGCCTTCTTTATCGGCATCCAAAATGGCAACAAGCGAGACTTCCGGAAGATCGAGTCCCTCACGAAGAAGGTTAATTCCAACTAAAACATCATATTCGCCGGTTCGCAAACTATCCAAAACATCCTGTCTTTCTAAGGTTTCGATGTCTGAATGAAGATAGGAAACTTTGATCTCTTTTTCTTCAAGATATGCGGATAAATCCTCTGCCATACGTTTGGTCAAAGTTGTTACCAGAACCCGCTGTTTTTTTGAAACTCTTTTTTGAATTTCCGAAATCAGGTCAACAATCTGGCCTTTTGTTTGGCGCAC
>JACPTT010000043.1 GCA_016192645.1 Candidatus Levyibacteriota bacterium
ATCAAATCCCAAGTTTTCCAAAATTTTCTTATTTTTTTCTTTTGAAATTTTTATCCCTTTATTCTCTTTTTATTCTCTCGTTTTGAAAACATCAAACCGTAAAAAAGCATGCTGCATTGCAGCTAAAAATCTCTTACATTGTACGACGTAAAAATCTTTTGGCAGTTGACAAAGAGGCTTCTGCCGTTGACAATAAAGGTATGAAACATCCTTTCTTTCTTCTTGACAGCGGGGATCCTTTGGAGTTTAGCGAGATTGCCGAACTTTTCAAGCAAAACAGTACCTCCCTTTGGGGAGCAACCACAAACCCAAGCTTAATTGCCAAAAAACTATCCGGAAAAAAGGTTACTAAAGAAGAAGCTTTTGATCTTCAAAAGGAAATAGTTTTAGAAATAGCAAAGATCGTGCCCGGCGCAGTCTCGGCCGAGGTATATGCCGATAAAAATACGAAAGCGCACGAGATGATTGAACAAGGAAAAGAAATCAAAAAGTGGTCTGAAAAAATAGTTGTAAAACTCCCAACAACCATTGAGGGTTTTAAGGCGCGAACCGAGCTTCGAAAAGCGGGGATCCCCATAAACAATACGCTGGTTTTTTCGCAGGAACAGATCTTTGCAATTTGTCTGCATGAACAGATTATTCAAAAAACCTTTGGATCTCTTGTAAACCCTGAGCCGGCCGAAGGGTACCCACCCTTTATTTCACCTTTTGTCGGCAGGCTTGATGACAAAGGAATTGACGGTATGATGCTCGTTGAACATGGTATGAAAATAAAAAAGCTGTTTGAAGTCAAGTTGTGGATGCTTGAGGCTTCGGTAAGAAAACCCGAACATATTAAAAGAGGAACAAACGCAAAGGTTGAACTCCTCACCGTTCCTGCCAAGGTCTTCCGCGAATGGTTTCTCCAAGACCACCCCAAGGGTGTCCATATAAATCTTACGCCGATTGAATACTGGGAGCCTCCAAAAAATCTCTTTGCTATAAAAACTCTTGATGGTTTTATGCAGATTATTGAGTCGGGCAAACTTAACATCCAGCACGAACTCACCGACATTGGCCTTGAAAAATTCGCCGCCGACTGGAAAACGATTATCTCCTCCTAAACTTATTGACAATTAAAAACCTATAGTGTAAAATGGCTAGATGAGAAATCCCTTGGAAGCTGGCGTATGCGGACTAACCTTAGCTGCGCTCATTAGCGGTTGCACAGCTACTACTGAACTCGAAGCCCGACAGCCGGCCAGTGCACCAGTAAATCCATCAATTGCAGAAATCCAACCCACAGTAACCCCATCCCCGCCATCGGAACCGGGAAAAACACCCGTCTTTCCAACGCCCGAACCAAGACCGTTACCAGAGCGCGAAAGCCTTCAAACCGAGCTTATGCAACCCACCATAAAATCAATTGAAGGATTAAGCTATGTAAAATTTATGACGGAAAAAGGCTACAAAATCTTCACGGGAGAATTTCTCTCTCCTCAAAACGGAATTGTATTAAGTCCAGAAGGATCGACTACACGGATTCTACCAGATTCAAACGCTCAAGCCTTACCGAAAAAATATTCTCTAAAAGTTGGCAGTAAACTTCCTTCAATAAAACATATTGTTCAGGCGGTAAAAGTCGGTCCAACCGCAGAAAACGAGCCAAGGCAGGTATGGTGGATTGCGAGGCGCGCAGAGGTAGCCTTAGGCGAAGGCAATCCGCCTTCTTTAATGTGGGTTTTTAATGAGCTAAAGCGCGTATATAACAATGGGGAAGTAATAATCATAGAGCTTAGAAACCCAAATCCGCAAAATCGCCCAAGAATCCTATAGTAGGGGATTACAGCCGCGGATAAGAAATTGGGTAATTAAGTAATTAGCAATGAGGGAACGAGCTAGCAAAATTTTTCATTTTTAATTCTTAATTTTTAATTTTCTTATAAACTACTCCCCTTGGACATTTGTCTCCATGATGTCGTAAAAGTATTATTGTGCGACATAACATCTTTAGCTTCCCCACGGGTTTTATCTCCTTTTTTTAGGACCATGCTAATAAGGAGTAAGTTTGAAGCGAAAAGAGTGTGCCTTACCCTCTCCTGAGACGACTCACTACAATGAGCTACAACGCAAGTTTTGCTTGTCAAATGATTA
Source organism: Candidatus Levyibacteriota bacterium (assembly GCA_016192645.1). Classification (GTDB taxonomy): domain Bacteria; phylum Patescibacteriota; class Microgenomatia; order Levybacterales; family UBA12049; genus JACPTT01. The sequence goes on from JACPTT010000043.1 coordinate 2,134, forward strand.
CTTACATGTCTTGCGATAATAGGTAGCGCCTACCCCGGGGTTGTTATCACTGATGAGTTTAGACCGCCAATTCAGCCTATTTAATAACTTTTAGCTTCAGATTGTCGAAGAATAGCAACCCACACGCTGTCAGAAAAAGATTCAATTTAGCTTGATTTATTAGTCCAAACTATCATTTTTAGCCTCATCCCTCGACTTCGCTCAGGATAAAAAGGCTTTCGTATTTTTTTGCGCCAGAGATATTTTCCCGAATCAGTAGCGGGTGACGCGAGCGGAGGGCTCCCAACCCCACTTCGTTCTGTAATGCAGAACTTCGAGGGGCAAGGGAGCGCTTGCACTGAGCGAAGCCGCGTCTGACGCGGCGAAGTCGAATGTGTGAAAATTCAGGCAAAACCTCGTGAAAATACAACTAAGTTATCCACATTAAGCCTATAATAAAACTGGGGACTGTATCAAAATGTATCACCTAGTTGTTCTCTCCTCTGACGTAAGCGATTTACCCCGCATAAAGTCAAAAAGGCTCCCCTCTTCCCCATCACATCTCTCGTAAATTTTTAATTTTTAATTTTAAATTTGGTTTTATGGCCGCCAAGGGGTAAATAATGCAAGAATAAAAAAAGTTGCCGCCGCCACCCAAATATACTCCCACATGACCCCTCGAAAAAGACGCTTATCCAGCCAAGCCTGGGAAAGTCCAATTGTGGTGTAAAAAAATCCGGTTAAAAAAAGAGCAATCACGGTGGGGCTCGTTGGCCAAAACCAAAGGATTAAAGACATCTCAAAAAGGCAAAGACTCAGACCAAGCGTCCAAAAAAAATAAGATCTAAACCGATTTTCCAAAGTTATCGTCCAAAGCGACTGCAAAACCAAGAAAAAAGAAAATATAAAAATAAGAAAGCCGGTTGGTAAAATAGAAAGCCTTAGCGAAAAAGCAATATTGGTAAGAAAAAAATAGGAGACGATTGTTATTACCAAAGAAACAATGCGCCCCCCCGACAAAAGAGCAATAGTACGAATTGAGGCAACGGTAAAGATATTTTGACTTAAAAACAGTGAATATAAGCCGAGCGCGTAGAGAGAGGTTATCAACATCCTGCTCAAAAATCGAGCCGGCACCAAAAAGTAAAAAAGCCCAAAAGAAAGACTGTAAAAAAATGGGAGAATAAAAAGGTAGGGAGAAAAGTTTTCTTTGATATCTCTATAGTTTGAGATAAAAAGAAGAACGGGCGTAAGAAGCGCTAAAAGAAAAACAAGAAAAACTCCGCCCTTTCCAAACTGATATTCGGAGAAAAATAGTCCGGCAGAAAGTATTAAAACCGCGATTATGAACCTTTGTCTTTTGCTTAACTGCGGAATTTTTTTTGCCAGTATTTTTTTTATATTCATTCAGCTTAAATACCCAAATTTGAGTAAACTTTTTGTACATCATCCATCTCCTCAAGCTTGGCGATAAAAGAACGAATTTTTGCCAGTTTTTCGGCCTCTCCAATAACGACTGGACTAATCGGCCGTTTAGACAGTTCTGTTTGAATAACCGAGAATTCTTTTGCCGAAAGCGCTTCGGAAACTTTTGTCAGATCGCTTGCTTTTGTATAGACAACAAATGCGTCTCCCATCTCCCCAACATCCTCTGCCCCGCTTTCTGCCGCTGACAAAAAAACATCGTCTAATGTATGGCTTTCTTTTTTCAGCATTATTTTTCCCGTCGGCTGAAACTGATAAGAAACCGCTCCGGGCTGAGCCAGGGTCCCGCCTGCCTTATCAAAAACGTTTTTAATCTCCGAGGCGGTGCGCTGTTTGTTGTCGGTTGCCGCCTCAATAATGACCGAAACTCCAAAGGGCGCAAATCCCTCATAAACAACCTCTTCAATCTCCCCTGCCTGCTTGCCCGAAGCCCTTTGAATTGCCCGCTCAATATTTTCTCTTGGCATGTTTAGGCCGCGGGCTTTTTCAATTGCCAGACGCAGCCGGAAGTTTTGCCCCGGATCCGTTGCTCCCCCACCCTGTTTAACCGCAATCGTTATGGCGTTTGAAATTTTGGTAAATGCCTGCCCGCGTTTTATATCGGCTACTCCTTTTTGCCGTTTTATCTGTGCCCATTTAGAATGTCCGCTCATATTCACATTCTACATTTGTATCTTGACTTTTGCAACAAATAAGAGTAAAATTTTTTTCATCGTAAATGGCATCATTAAAAGCCCAAGCCATCCAGACCACCTTAACCGGCAATTGGCAAAACGCCGTTACCCTCAACCAAAAGCTTCTCAAAGAGGATCCGTATGATATCGAAGCTCTAAACCGCCTTGCCTTTGCCTTTACAATTTTAGGCAAAACCAAAAACGCCAAAACTGTTTATCAAAAGGTGCTGCGCATTGATTCCAAAAATCCCATCGCCTTAAAAAACCTAAAACGCATCGACGGCATTGTCAAGAATCCAAAAGCTTTTGCCTATAACCTCAAAGATATAAGCACTTTGTTTATCGAAGAAGGCGGAAAAACCAAGGTGATTGAGCTTATTAATCTTGCCGACTCAAAAGTGATAGCGCTTCTTCGAATCGGCGAATCTCTAACTCTTAACACCAAAAGACTTAAAATTTTTGTTCTGGATCAAAAAAAACGGTATGTGGGCATGTTGCCCGACGACATTGCCAGGCGCCTTATCAGGTTTCTAAAAGGCGGAAACATCTACGAAGCATACCTAAAATCAATTGATGATCGGAAAGTAAGTATCTTTATAAAGGAAACAAGAAGGTCGGCGCGCTTTAAGAATCAGCCCTCGTTTATGCCGCTTGGAAAAGGTAAAATTTCATTTGCGGTGGAAGAACCGCAAGACTCTTCTTTGCCGGCTGGCGGATCAGAAGAAAGTTAACTCCCCATTATCTTGTCCAATTGTGATAATAATATCGGCAATCCCCTTCTCTTCCAGTTTGCGTGTTTGAAAACCCAAAATCTTTTTTAATTTTTCCAAAGTGTATGTTTCTTCTGTATGGAAGGAAAGTTCGGATTTTTCAACAAGGCTTTCGGCGGTTTCAACCGAAACAACATTTCCTCCCGTGTTGGTAATAAGCCGCGCCAGGCGGTTGCCAAGACCTAAAACTCCTGTCCCATTTATAACCTGGATGCTGATATTTTCTCTGCTTAAGGTATAGTCAAGAAAAAGCGAGGAGGAAGTACGATCAATTGCCCCTTCATCCAAAGAGGAAGAAATCTCTCGCAGGGTAAACGACGAAGAAGGCACTCCCTTTGCAAAAAACCACAGTCTGAAAAGATCAATAAAAGTAAGGTCTGTCTCGAAGTTGTTAAAATAAAAAAGCATTGTCTTTAGCTGTTGAGGGATATCTTCGTTGTAACGATTATTTAGACGAACCCTTGTATCAATCGGTATGCCTAAGAACTCGCTTATCTGGGGTATTACTGCGGCATTCTGAATTGTAATAATCGAGATTGAACGGGTGTCGGGAGCAAAGGAAACAACTTTTGTAAACGGCTTGTCTTTGGAAGTAAACTCAACCGTAAAACGATGCGCCCCGTCAAAACGGCTTTTTTCAATAACCGTTGCCAGTTTTACGAGTACCGAACCAACGAGAAGCAGCCCAACCAGAACAAAAAAAACAAACACCAGCCGCAAAGTTTGTCCTTCTTCCTTCTTCTTTTTTCTCTTCATTTACTCTCCTTTCTTTTTCCGAGAAACAATCTCCGGCAGCTTAAAGACCGGAGCGCCCAGCCCAACCGAACTTCCCTGCCCTGCTTCCGGCTTTTTCTTCTTTTTCTTTTCTCCTTTATAGTATCCGCCAAAACTCCCCACCGTCTTTCACCCGCCTTTCAAAATTTGTAATTTGTAATTTTCATTGAATTTTTAATACTTTAATTTTCAATTATCCTTTTGTGCTTTTAGCAATCTTCGAAAAAATCAATGTAAATTCCTGTGCCTCCTGCCATAATTTCCTGCATTCCTCCTTTAACTCTTCTACTACCTTTACTCGCCCCGTTAGCCTCGCAATAATTTGCTCCGATGCTTGTTCCCGATCTGATTAACTGATCGATAATTGGAATTGTTACTGCATTTTTTGGCGCCTTTTCACATAATTCAATAACTTTTTCTCCGAACTCTGCCGTTCTCTCTTCTAAATCATATTTCTTATTATTCGAATTATTATTTGAAAATTTATTCATTTAGATTTGATTAAAAATTGAAAATTGAAAATTGAAAATTTAACTTCTTGATTATCGTAGCGGAAAAATCTTTCTCCCGCAAGCCCTCTTCCCACCGGGGGCTTGACAACTCCCATAAAATCCTCCACACTATAAATTAGTTATTAGAGACTAGAGATTAGTTATTAGTTATGAGATTTCCTGTCCTACTAATTTCCGTTGGGCTCCTATTCTCTATTTTTATTTTTAATCCGATTAAATCGGATTTTGATTTTTCATTTTCTTTTGCCCAATCCCCCGCCCCCGCCTCAAGCGTTAACCTCACAAGCGCCTTTGGCACCGGAGATAATGATCACGATGGAAGAGCCGATGACTTGACTGGCTCAGCAAATGTAAACCCGGTAAAAACAAGCCTTGCCCAGAGTGCTTCGGCCGGACAAAAGGCTATTTTTATTGGCGGAGCTTCCGGTTTTGCCCAAAAAGACGAAGTTGCCATCATCCAAATGACAGGAACAAACGCAGGAGTCTGGGAAACCGCCTATGTTACCGACACAAGACCAAAAGGAAGACTGCTTCTCAACCGCACTCTCACCAATACCTATGCTGTTGATGCCTCCTCAAAAGTGCAGGTTGTAAGAGTCCCCCACTACCGAAATGTGCGAATAGGAAATAACGAAGTCTTAACTGTTTCTCCCTGGGACGGAGCAAGCGGAGGGGTCATGTTTTTGCGAGTGCAGAATGATTTGGATGTTAGAAACGGCGGAAAAATCGATGTCTCGGGAGCAGGATTTAGAGGCGGAAGAGTTTCAGAGACAAGAAATCCCTGTGGACCAACATATTGCCCGCTGAGATCATCTTGCTACGCCTCTTCTGAGTGTAGTAACGGCACTTGCTGGACAGTTTATGACTGTCGTGCAGGCAGCTCTTCCCCATCATTGTCGGCAAGCGAAGGATCCCATGGAAGAGGTGGAGAAGCAGGAGGAGATGGACGAGACGGTTGGAAAGGAGGAAGCTATATCATCTCTACGAGTGGATCGGGCGGAACTGGAGATGGTGGTGCTGGAGGATCTGCCGGCGGCGGTGGTGGAGGAGGAAGTCTTGCGGCAAGCGGAACACGAGGAGATAACGGCGGCGGTGGATACGGCGGGGGCAAAGTTTTTACTTCATGCGTCGTTAATTCCGCTCCAGAGTCTTCCTTTGCAGAACCCGGTCTAGAATGGATCAAGATACGTGAAAGAAACGCTGATACATGCAATGCGGGCGATGGCAATTGCGAAATGTACTATAACCCAAATGATGGGACCTATTTGGGGGCCAAAAAATATGGGGATACGGCATCTTGTGCAAATTACAGTTATCGCAATGACTATAGCGGAGGATATCCAAACATATTAAGGCCTGGCGGAGCCGGCGGCCAAGCTGGTCCTCTTGTAGGCGTCCCTTCAAATCGCATCCTCTTAGGTACAGGGGGTGGAGTAGGCGGCTTTGGTGGCATGGGTGGAAGCGGTGGAGGTGGTGGAGGAGGCGCCGTAGGCGCTCCCGGCCGAGGTAATGATGGAGGGACAGGTAGCGGAGCAATAATCATTTTTGCCAAAGATATTTCTATTTCGGGCGCTATTTTAGCCAATGGCGCAAATGGTTATCTTGGAGCAACCGGAGGTCTAGGTAGACCAGGAGAAGTAAGTGGAACGACAAATGCTTACCGCGGTGGTGGAGGCGGTGGCGGCGCAGGTGGTGGAGGCGGTGGCGGCGGTTCGGGCGGAGTAATACTGCTTTATGGAGAAAATGTTGCCTTGGGAAACAACAACAATGTCCTCTCTCTTGGCGGCGCAGGTGGTGGAGGCGGTGGCGGCGCAGGTGGTGGAAGCGGATACAGACTAAGCGAAGGTGATACGGGCGGAGGAGGAGGTGGAAGTGGAGGAAATGGCAGCCAAGGCGGGAATGGTTCAACGGGCGCGATTTTTGTTGCATATACAAACTCTTTATCCGGAACCACCAACCCTGTGGCGAATACACAAGTAGGTTCTGTTGTTCCTTACTCCGGAATAATCCCAACCCCAACTCCAACCCTAACCCCTACCCCCACCCCTACCCCTACCCCCGACCCTGCCTTTAATAACCTTGTGGCTTACTGGAAAATGAATGAAGCTAGTGGTACCACTGTTGCTGATTCAATTGGCTCCAACAATGGTACCGCTAATGGTACAACTGTTGTTGCTGACGGTAAAATTGGTCGAGCCCGAAACTTTGATGGATTTGATGACTCTATAGGGGTACCGGATAACTCTTCTCTAGAAGGGATGTCAAGACTTACAGTATCTGTTTGGATAAAGCCATCGACAGTAGCAGGTCTTGGCTACATAATCACTAAGGCTATTATCGGCGCTATACCTGAATCGAAAGATAGTCCTTATAACATCGTCAGAAGGAGTTCTGCGGTTGACGTTACTATCGGCAACGGTTCAACTTCTCGCGGTATTACCGGAAGAACTAGTTTATCCACAGGTCGTTTCTACCACTTAGTTATGACTTATGATGGAACAACATTAAAGCTTTATGTAAACGGCACAGAAGATGGAAGTATCCCGGCAAATATAGGGGCACTTACCGCCAATGCAGTAGGACTTTCTATGGGAAAGTCAGACAGTGCATTTTACGGTGCTGGAATATACCCTTTCGGCGGGATAATGGATGAAGTTGGTATTTGGAATAGGGCCTTAACACGAGAGGAGATTTCCAGGCTTTATAATGGCGGTAACGGCGTAAGTCCTTAAATTTTAATATCATGATTAATGCTCTAAAATCTTACATAAAAACAAAAATCAAAATTATTGTTGCCATTGTTGGTATTGTTATAATTGTTTCCTTGCTGGCGTTATTCCTAACGGGCAAATATGCTCCCGGGATGTTTAGGCTTGGGCCTCAAAAACTCGAAATTGCCTGTCCGGTGCCTCGGGAGTTTTGCCAAAAAGGGATTCCCTTGTATAAGAAAAACGGGCAGTTATTGGGCATTGGGTTTAATCTTCCCCCAACCGCTACTAAGCTTAATGCCGCATTCTCCGGCGGTCTAAGAAGCGGGTCAGGGCTTATCCAAGGAACCAAAGAATACTTTTCTCTTGTGTCAATTGACGGAAAAGATAAACTTGCGGGCTATACAGCAACTTATCAGTTTTACGGGTCTCCTATATACGGAATGGAACCTGAAAAACTCAAAAGCGGAATAAAAGAACAAGAACCGGTAGGCTATCTTTACCCTCTTGCTTTTCCTCAAACCACTCCTTTCAAAGGAGTCAACTTTATCTTTTCCCTCCACAAGGACAACAAAACTACCCCTCCCCTCCCCCTCGATGCATTTGAGTTTAAAAAATAAACTTATAGGTTCTTGACAGTTGTTCTTAAACAAATGCTATGCTCATTAGCATGAATTAGCATGAAACGGAAAAATAACCTCAGAGAACCTGCAATTCTCCCCACCGTTCTCTTAGGGGTTGAACCCCTCGAGGGGTTCAACCCCTACTCCAATCGCAACCCCCACTCCCACCCCCCCACTCGTTTTGATACCCTTTGATGTTTTTAATGCTCTTGAAACTAAATTCTTCACGCG
>JACPTT010000044.1 GCA_016192645.1 Candidatus Levyibacteriota bacterium
CTCCGATTATTCTTGGACCAGCATTAAAAAGTGAGAATGACTATGTTTCGCAGATATTTTTTTATTCAGTCGGGGGAAAGAAGGTGAGCGGGCTTTTGAATGCGCCTGTGAAAGATGGGACATATCCGGTTGTTGTGATGTTTCGAGGTTTTGTTCCCAAAGAAAATTATGGAACAGGTGTAGGCACGCAACGCGGCGGCGAGGTTTTTGCTCAAAATGGTTTTATAACCTTAGCGCCGGATTTTTTGGGCTATGGGCAGTCCGAGAATCCTTCGGAAAATGCAATGGAGGAGCGTTTTCAAACCTATACGGCTGCTCTTGCCCTTCTTTCCTCTCTTTCGAATCTCAATACAGGGCTTGAGGCAAGCTATTCCGGCAGAATAAAGGCCGATACGGAAAAAATCGGTTTATGGGGACACAGTAACGGCGGGCATATCGCCTTGGCAGTTCTGGAAATTACCGGCAAGAATTATCCAACGGTTCTTTGGGCGCCGGTTTCAAAACCTTTTCCTTATTCCATTCTTTATTACACCGATGAGTTTGATGATCACGGAAAAATGCTTCGGAAAGCGCTTTGGGAGTTTGAAAAAGACTATGACGCCGAGCTATATTCGCCAGCCAATTATTATTCTTGGATTCAAGCGCCGATTCAGCTCCATCAGGGTAGTGCCGATGAATCGGTACCGCAGAAATGGTCGGATGAACTGGTTAAGACATTGGAAGAACTTCAAAAAGACATTGCTTATTTTGTTTATCCGGGAGCGGATCACAACTTACTACCAGCCTCGCCTAGCGGCGGTCTAGGCGGGCCCAATGCTTGGTCGCAGGCTGTTGAGAAAAGCATGGCATTTTATCGGGATCACCTGCTATAATTAATCGGTGATTATTACTAAGAAAGAGCCTTATACAAACGAAGAGATTACAAAATTACGACAGCAGTTTGATACTTACATTAAAACAGTTATTGATATTGAAAAAAAGATTTGTTCTGCCGGTTGCAATAGGCATTTTGAATCGGAAAAAATTCTTTTAGAACAAGGTTCTTCGCAGCCGAGCGTTTGGGGCGGAGGAATTGATATAGAAACAAGAGTTATTGATGTTAACTCATTTATTAATATCAGGCCTTTGGATAATAATACGAGTAACGAAATCCAAGATCGGCAAATGCAAAGAACATTCGAAGAGCTAATGCGATATTTTTTTAAGGAAATATATGAATAATAACAAACTTGCGTTGGCATCACTTGCGATGGATTTAAAAAGAATGGCGCTTGGGTATTATAGGGGATCGCCCAATACGGCAAAACGTTTTTTTAAAGAAGCATTGAAAAGAAGGGATGAAGTAGATCAAAATGCGGTAAAACCGTACTTAAGAAAGCTTCTTGTCGGATTAAATACAATAACTCGGGAAAAGGATCGGCAAAAAATCGCCGAAGACGCGCTTATGTACAGCACTCTTTTCCAAAACGCCGCTCTAGCAAAATAATTATGCCAAAACTTAGTAAAAAACGAAAAGAAGAGATTATGAAGCAATTTGGCGGTAGGATGCCAACCAAAAAAGAGATTTTTCAAAAAATTATGGAGTCTCAAGAACGGATGGCACAGGCATTAAAGGGAGCATGGGAAACAAAACCGGACGATCCGAAGGTTGCAGAACAACTGTTGGAAGTCGGTGAGCGATCGGCCAGACTGAAAAAAGAAATTCAGAGAATGTTTGATAAAGACAAGTCTCGATAAAATTCCCCCAAACCAACCCATCTGCTATAATCTTCTCACAATAATTTCAAAAAGTTTTTAGGGGAAATGATTTTTGTTTTTTGATAGCGTTTTATCTCTAGCACGAGTTTGTCTCCGCTTATTAAATAATCAGCCGTAGCTTCCTCTGCTAGCTCCAAAAGGAAATTGTCTTGGGGATCTTTGCATATAGAAATCTTTTTTTTGGGAATATATTTTTCAGTATTATCATCCAGCGCATCTTTAATAATTTGTAGAGCTTGAGCTGACAACAAGAATCTCTTTTGCAATTTATTAAGAATCTCTGCCTTTAACTGAGGGGATAGGCAAAATATGTAATTTTTGTTTATCCATGCTTCAATTATTTTTCGGGGATTTCCGCCAAATAAAAAACCTGAAATAAATACATTTGTATCTACAACAACCTTGATTTTATGCATTTTTGATAATTGAGTAGGCTTTTCGGAGCGGGAAGTACGTATTGATTTTTTCCTAAGATATTGTCTGAATTTCTTTTCTCCTTCACGGAAAATTTGTTGGAATTTGAGTTGAAAAAGCTGATTCTTTTCTTCTTCTCTTTTTACTATTTCGTCGTAAGGGTAGACAACTACAGAAGGGTCGCTGTCCTGAACTATAACAACAGGTTCTTTGGTAGCTTTTATTTTTTCAATAAGCTTTGCTAAGTTATTCCTCGCATCAGTAATATTTATTATCTGTAACATACACAGTACATTCTATAGTACATCATGCGATTTGTCAAGTGGCATTTTTAAATTCCAAAATTCTGCTATAATTTCCTCATCCTTCGATTAAACTCAGGTCTTCGACTTTGAGGGATGAACCCTCAGGTTCAGACGCGAAGAGATAAATTATGAATCTTTCGGTTGGGATTGTAGGGTTGCCTAATGCGGGGAAAAGCACGCTTTTTAATGCCTTGGTGATGCAGCCTGCGGCAAAGACCGGAAAGTACCCTTTTACTACTATTGACAAAAATATAGGTGTTGTGAATGTGCCCGACGAAACCCTTTATAAATTGGCAGTAAAAGAGAGCATCGAAAAGGTTACCCCGGCAACCATTACTTTTGTTGATATTGCCGGACTCATAAAAGGAGCAAATGTCGGAGAGGGTTTGGGCAATCAATTTTTGCACCATATCAGAGAGGTAGATTTAATTCTTCATGTTGTCCGATTTTTTAAAGACGAAAATGTTCCTCATGTCCACCAAAAGATTGACCCGGAGGATGATATCGAAATTATTAATGATGAGCTTTTGCTTTCTGACATATCAACTCTTGAAAAAAGACTTTCGGATAAAAAAATAACTCCACAGGAAAAACAGGTGTTGCAGAAATACATCGAGAAATTAAATCAAGGGATTTTGGCGCGCGATGTTAGTTCAACGGAGGAGGAAAAGGGGATAATTGCGCCATTAAATTTACTAACAATGAAAAAACAGCTTCTTGTTGCCAATGTTTCGGAGGACGAACTCAAAAGCAACCCTTCAATGCTTTCAATTTCTGCTCGGCTTGAGGCAGAGCTAACCGAATTTCCCTGGACCGAGCAGCAAAAATTGCTTAAAGAGCTCGGGCTTCCAAAAGAGAGCGCAAAAGAAAAAATCATTCTGGCCGCCTATAAGGCTTTGGACAGAATTACTTTTTATACAATCGCCAAAAGAAAGGAGGCGCGGGCATGGACCATTCAAAAAGGTGCAACCGCGCTTGAGGCGGCGGGCAAGGTTCATACCGATTTTGTCAAACATTTTGTTAAGGTTGAA
>JACPTT010000045.1 GCA_016192645.1 Candidatus Levyibacteriota bacterium
GGTGCTATTTTAGCGGATACTCCGGATGGTTTTGCTTGACCACCCTCGGCAGTGCCAAATATCTTAGCAAGGCCTGCTTCTAATGTCTCTTCCATGGCAATTTTATTTTCATAGGCAACAATAACCCGTTTGAGTTCCGGGATTTTTCCTGTTGCTGCCTTAAGGTAGAGCGGACGGACATAGACCAAAGATTCTTCAATTGGAATGACCAGAAGCGGGCCTTGAATTACCTCCGAACCGCCCTGATCCCAAAGGGAAATTTGCTGACTGATCTGTGCATCCTGACTGATCCGGCCGATAATCTGTTTGGGGCCAAACACCAGTTTATCCTTGGGAAAGCGGTAGACAACAAGTTTGCCATACTGCTCTCCGTCATTTCTGGCCACCATCCAGGCAGAGAGATTATCTTTTGCCCGCGGGGTAAACGGCAGCATCAAAATATACTCCTCAATCTTTTCACCGGGCAACTTCATAATCAGGTGCCGGGGAGCCATTGACTCGCCACGGCCACCGGTTTGTTCCTTATTGCTTGTGGAAATAGCCGGAATTTCCCACTGATCCTCTTTGTTGTAGAAGATCTGCGGATCATCCATATGATAGGTTGTGTAGATTGCTGTTTGCAGCGTAAAGATATCCTCCGGATAACGAATGTGAGAAATCAATCCTTTGGGCATTTCCTCAAGCTTTTGAAAAGTTTTGGGGAATATCTTAGTGTAAGTTCTGATAATCGGATCATCCAAATCGGTTTGATATAATTTGATTGTCCCATCATAAGCGTCTACCACTGCTTTGACTGAATTTCTAATATAGTTGACTTTACTGCCATTTAGCGAAAGCTGCTCCGAATATGGATAACGGTCGGTTGATGTATAGGCATCAAGTATCCAATACATTTTCCCCTCGGCAATTACAAGATACGGGTCGCGGTCAAGCTTTAGAAATGGAGCTATCTTTAAAACCCTCTCTTTTATATCGCGGTAATAAAGGATACGGCTTTCCTTTGTAACATCGCTTGATAAAAATAATTTGAGAGAGCCAAAGCGCAAGGCGTAGAAAAAGCGCCGTAGCGGAGAGTTGATTTCTACTCCACCCACCCCAGTATATGTAGTATAGACGTTTTCTTCTCCTTTGGGATAATCGAATTCCTTAGATTTCGTTTTGACAATTACATACTCATTAGGGATTTCCCCGTAGTAAACTTCGGGCCTGCTAATCTCCAGTTCTTTAACTTCCGACTTCGGGGGTAAGTCTTTAACGAATAACACCGGTAATCCTTCCGGAGTTACCTGATTCACCGGTCCGCCGGCAACCCCATAGCCGTGGGTAAAGGTCAGCCGTTCGTTAATCCAGTTTTTGTTCGGCAAGCTGTCTGAGGCTAATTCCCGGGGAGAAAGCATAATCTGGCGCACCTCGCCGTCTATTGTGTATCGGTCATTATCAACAGAGGTGAACTCGTAGTAAGTTCTAATCTCCTGGATTTGCGAAAAAGTGGACAGAAGCGGCGCTCTGTCCCAGAGCCTGACATTTTTAATTGTGAGATTGTTGGCTGCTATATCAGGAGCCGTGATCGGTTTATCCGCAGTTATTTCCCGCTCTTCCACAAGATCCAGACCATAAGCCTTATTGGTGGCCTCAATATTGTATTTGATAAAAGGTGTTTCTTTGGTAAGTTCATTGGGCGCGACCACCAATTTTTGAAAAACACTAGGGATGATTAAAGAAACAAATCCGACTATGACAGTCAAAGAAATTGCTCCAAAAAGAGGCGCAATTTTTCCGCTCACACCATAAAATAAAGCCAGAATGGCAGCCGCCCCGTAAACAAATACAGATATGCGCAAGATCGGTACCATAACATTGGCATCGGTGAAGGCCGCGCCAAACACCGGACCGCTCTGGCCGGTCAGCAAATTAAATAGAGACAAATAGGTACCTACGGCAATGGTTGAAAGAAAGAGAGATAGTAGAATGCTGATATGCAATCTGGCTTTTGGTTCGGTTTGATCTTTCGTAGGTTTAATAATCAGACTTTCAGGCTTTCCGGTTAATTTGGAGAGGTTAATTTTAGGAAATAGGCTTGACAAATTGAGGCTGCCCCGCAGAATGTAGATTGCACCACAACCAATAAGCGATATCAGAATAATGGTTTTTATAAGGCTAAGTCCAAAAGAGTATATAGGGAGGGAAAATACGTAAAAAGATACGTCTTGACCAAATAGCGGGTCAACCTGACCAAACGGCGCGCTTGATAGAAACTTTAAGACGTCGTGCCAACTGCTTGAGGCGATAAGACCGATAAAAA
>JACPTT010000055.1 GCA_016192645.1 Candidatus Levyibacteriota bacterium
CGGAAGAAAAAATTGATTTATCTAAACTCCCGCCCACCCCAGAACCGCCAGAGGTTGTAGAGCCTATCTATGAATGGCAAAAGCATTTAGATGAAGTAAAATACGATTTTCATAAAATGAACATATCGGAGGATATAGCCCAAATTAAAAGTCTTAACCTGGATTCTGAACATGTAACGCTTGATAAAAATCCCCTCCCTGAACTAGATGTAAAAGATTTAGCCAAAGTGACCAGTACAGAAAATTGGAACGTTGATGAATTAAAAAAGCAGCTTACAAAACAAATTCATTCAATAGCACAGGCTGCGCTTCTTGAATTTGACAGGAATCCAGATGATAGACAAGCTTATTTGATAAAAGTAATCAAGCAACACATTGTTAAAAGATTCCTTCTTGGAGAAGATATAGAAGAAGCGGAGGAAAAACAATTAAGAATTTTGTGGGCAATGATAGACCAGATTAGAGATGTCTTTATGAGACCAGAATTAATTGAGGGAGTCTTAATAAATAAATGATATCAAAACATGGTAGATTGACCGAATTGAAAAAGAATCCACAAGGATGGGATAGCTATGATTCGGCCTTGGAGCGAGAATATATGGTTGAGCTGGAAAGAGATCCTGCAGTCAAAACTTGGACAAAAAAGCATGGAATCAAAATTCCTTATAATTTTTTAGGTTTTACTAGACATTATTTACCTGATTTTCTTATTGAATATCAAGATGGGAGTAAAGAACTGCATGAAACTAAAGGCTTACCCTTACTTCTTTGGGCATCAACAAGATTAAAGGGTGAAAGTGCTGAGGAATATTGTAAAAAACAGGGGTGGAAATATAAAAGGATTACAAAAGGAAGCTTAGCATTTTACGGAAAGGTTGATTAGTTTATAAACTCTATAGCCAAATGCCTAAAGAGAAATTAGAAGTAAGTCAAGAAATATGAGCTACACTTCTCAAATTATAGAGCCAGTCCGCATTGGAATAGGTAAAATGCTTATTTCCCACGAGATAATTAAGTTATTGCAAAGTTCAGATTATGAAGAAATTAAAGCTAAAATAAATCATCGTTGGAAAGAGTTAACTGACATTATCTCCGTTAGAGATTTTTGGAATTTAGTTGATTCGTTAATGATGGGATATAAGCTGAAAAATATCATTCGCTTGGTAACTTCTTCACAAATAGATTGGGATCTAGATCAAACTAAAATTGATGACCTTAGATTCACATCAGACATCAGTAAAATTGAAGGATTTAATGTCACAAGAAAAACAGCTAAGGAGGTTTCTACATACTTATTTGAGCATAACAATACACTTATGATTGTTAAAGAAAAAAATCATCAGGAATTTGCTAATGCTGGTTCCAGAACTAAAGACCCAATCATAGTTGAAAAACACACAGATAGTACTTTGCATGTTCATGATGGGAACGGTAGGCTTTTAAAAGCAATTGTTGAAAATATAGAGGTCATTGATGCCTACATTGGGACGCAAAATCATATTTCAAAATCTAATCATTGGGTGCCTACCTCATATTTGCAGAGATTATCAGATGATAGATGTAAAGAATTATTAATTAGTATCTTGCGAGAATCCGATAATGCGATTTTTGAATTTAAAGACAGAGTTGATGTAGAAGAAGAATTCAAACTAGAAATACTAAGTGAAATCTAACTATGTCTCAAGATTACAATCCAAACAGAAAGAAGAATTTTATAGTCAGTAAGAAGCAAAAATCCCGCCGGTAAGGTCGGGACCTGCAGTTGATAACAGTCTTCTCGACTGCCAATGTAGTATAATAAATTACCGTATATTTGTCAAGCATCTTTTATGTTAATTTTTGGGATTGATCCGGGGACTGCCACAACCGGATATGGGGTGCTTCGGATCTCAAAAAAAGAAAAGCCCGTTCTTTTGGATTTTGGCTGGATAAAGACCGAGAAAAACGGCGAGCCGGGAAAAAGGCTGGATCAAATTTATCAAGAAATGAGCGCACTTCTTCAAAAACACAGCCCCGATGTTATAGCTATTGAACGACTCTTTTTTTATTCCAATGCAAAGACCGTTATGGCAGTGGGGCAGGCCTGCGGAGTAATTCTTCTTTCTGCGGCGCGGGCTAAAATCCCCATTTTTGAGTATGCTCCGGGCCAGGTTAAGCTTGTGGTTGGGGGAAACGGACGAGCAGACAAAAAAGTTATTAAAAAAACTATTCGGGAACTTTTTAATGTTCGCTCTCCCAATAAAAAGAAAACTCATTTTGATGATGTGGCAGATGCAATTGCCGTTGCTCTTTGCCACGCAAGACTCATTTCAATTAAACCCTAAGTGAAAAATGGTTTGAAAGAAGGGGAGAGTCGTTATTAGAACCTGCAAGACAAGAGTTGCTAAAACTCCTAAAAGAAGAAACCGATTGGCGCGAAAAAGAGACTGCCCACGAACCACGAAGGCGATCATAAGATGAAAGAAGATAAGAAGATTAAAGGTGATGGTGCGAGAAAAAATCTCGGTTTGGGTTTTAAGAAGCAGAGAGAAAATAACCAGTAAAAAGCCTGCAAGTCCAAAGCCAACAATTCCGATAAAAATCACCCGGCCTTTTGTTAGGATTGGCGTTTTTGGATCGCGCGGAGCATGAGCAAGAACATTAGGGTCTTTGGTATCGCTTGCCAGCGCTAAAGCCGGTATACCATCGGTGACAAGATTAATCCAGAGGATTTGGGTTGGAAGAAGGGGAGGAGGCATGCCTAAGACGGCCGCCGCAAAAACCAAAGAAAGTTCAGCTAAATTTCCCGAAAGAAGATAGGTAATTGCTTTTAAGATGTTATTGTAAATTACTCTTCCTTCTTCAACCGCATGAACAAGGGTCGCAAAATTGTCATCGATTAGGACAATATCGCTTGCTTCCTTTGCCACCTCGGTGCCTGTCTCGCCCATAGCAACGCCAACATCAGCCCGCTTTAAGGCAAGCGCATCGTTAACCCCATCTCCGGTTACGCCCACAATAAAACCTTTCTTTTTGAATAAAGAAACAAGGCGAAGTTTATCTTCGGGTCGAGTTCTGGCAAAGATGCGGGTTTTAAGAATTAATTTTTCAAGTTCCTCATCATTTATTTTTTTTAACTCCTCCCCGGTTACAACATCCTCGTTTTTTTCAATCAGCCCTATCTCCTTGGCAATGGCCAGCGCCGTCAGCTCGTTATCGCCGGTTACCATGACCGGTTTTATTCCTGCTTTTTTTGCCTCTAAAACCGCCTGTTTTGCCTCTTTTCTTGGAGGGTCGTAAATACCAACAAAACCAAGAAAATCAAGGTCAATTTCTAGCTTTTCACGTGCTTTTTTATCATTTGAAGAAAGGATTTTTGAGCCAAACCCAATGATTCTGAGCCCTTCTTTTGCCATGGCTTGAAAGTGAGAGGTGATAGCCTCTTTTTCGGTTTCAGTAAGATTACTCTTTTTAAGGATTGTTTCCGGTGCACCCCGGACATAAACAGATGATTTACCATCAGATTTCCAGACCGTTGTTACGGTTTTTGTTTCCGGATCAAAAACATATTCATCTACGATTTTCCCCTCATCTTTTAAGACGCTCAGATCTTTTACCCTTTCTTTTGCCCAAAGAAGGAGCGCTCCGTCGGTTTTGTCGCCAAGAATATCGTAATTTTCTTCTCCTTCCTTTTCCACAAGCGAGGCAGTATTGCCAAGAACGCAGGCGCGCATAATATCGTTTTCTGCTTTTTTTTCTCGTAAGTATACTTTTTTGACGCGCATGGAGTTCTGGGTTAAGGTTCCGGTTTTATCCAGCAGAATTATCTGGATTGTTCCCAAAGTTTCAACCGAAGGCGTTTTTCGGATGATGGCGTGTTTTTTTGCCATGCGGTTTGTGCCAATTGCCAAGGCGATGGTCACGACAGCCGGCAGACCCTCGGGCACGGCGGCAATGGCAATACTTATGGCAAGAAGAACGATGGGAGCAATTTCCTTTCCTTGCATTATCCCAATTGGAATAAGAAGAAAAGAAGCGGTAATAGCAAAAACAGAAATCATTTTGCCCAAAGAATCGAGTTGTTTTTGAAGGGGAGTTTTGTCTGCTTCAATTTCAGATAGACTTTGTGCAATTTGGCCAAACTGGGTTGTCATGCCGGTTTTTTCAATAAGAAGATGGCCTTTGCCTTTGACAACTAAAGTTCCTTTAAGAAGGCTGTCATTCTGTTTTTTAGCAACCGGCAGGGATTCGCCGGTTAAGATTGATTCATCAATCTCAAGATGTCTTCCTAAGGTAAGGGTGCCGTCAGCCGAGATACGATCGCCCTCGGATAGAACAACAACGTCTCCCGGAACAAGTGTTTCGGTTTCAACTTCTATTTCTTTGCCGTCTCTTATCACGCGGGAGACTGGCTTAACCAGATTTTTTAACTTCTCAAGCGATTTCTCGGCCCGGTATTCCTGAATAAAGCCAAAAATGCCGTTTAAGAGAAGAATAGCCAAGATGATTATTCCATCGAGAGCATCTTTTATCAAAAAAGAAAATATGGCGGCTATTGCCAAGAGAGTGTTGATAAAGCTTGGAAATTGAGAGAGGAAGAGCGAAAGAGCAGAAAAAGGCTTCTTAGTAATAATTTCGTTTCTGCCAAAGGTTTTAAGCTTTTCTTCTGCCAGTTTTGAAGTTAGACCAAGTTTCATTGAATATCATTTTAGCACAGAATAGACGACAGCGGTTTTATCCCGATAGACCTCTTTAATCCAGTCTTTAGTCCGCCGGCTGGCGGATTTTTGTAATTCCAAATCTAAGAAGGTTCCATTTTGGATAAGCAACCACTTGATTTTATAAGTGCGAAGTGATTTATCCCAGCCGGGCTGTCTTTGAATAATCTCCAAAAAAAGAGTATAAGGGCTTTTCCCCGAAGAATGGAGCCAAGCCGGCATCCGGCCGTCGACAAAGACCTTAAATTCCGGCAGCTGCCAAATCAAAAAACCGCCCCATTCATAGGTATTATAAATATTGCCTTTTATTTTTTGCTTTTTTAAGAACTCAACCGCTTGGCAAGGATAGACAACTGAGGATTCATCGCAGAAAGCCTGCCAGTTAGTGTTAAGACGCTGAGTTTTTGGCAGACTCAAAAAAACAACAATTAGAATACCAATCATAAGAAGGCTTGTGGGAAGAAAGAAAGGAAGCGACTTTTTTGTGCTAAAAAGAGAAGGAAAATGACTTTCAAAATACAAAAAAATGAGAGAAAAATAGGCAAAGGGAAGATTGCGCCGGGCTAAAAGAGCAAGAAGAATAAAAACACAAGCACTCAGAAGCGGAAAGACCGGCAGCGCCCGTTTTTGGTTTATCAAGGAAAAAAGAACCGAGGAAAAAAGAATCAGCAAAATAAAAGTAAGAAAAGCAAAGTGTAAAGGAGAAGGCGGAACCCATTCGGCAATAAGGGTTTTAAGGGGCACTTGTGAGTGGATTAAGACCTCTTTATATATCCGAAAGCCAAAGGGATTGATAAGGCTCGCTAAAAAACTGCTTATGAGAAGCAGCGTTGTTTGTAGGCTTACTTGCCATCTCTTTTGATAAAGTTGTTCGGCAATCAAAATCAAAAGCAAAAGAAAGCCAAAGACAAGACCGCCGTGGGTATTTGCCCAGATAAGAAATAAAGGCGGAAGGAAAAACCCAAATCGGGATTTACCGCCTCGAATTTTACTGATAATAAAAAGGGTAATAGTAAAAAATAGAACGCTAAAGATTTGTGACCTAAATCCCAGGGAAAAAACAACCCAAGATAAAGGAATGACTATAAGAAGAAAGACCATTTTTTGAAAGTTGTTGTTCTTAATGCTATGAAAAAGAAAGGCATAAGCAGCAGTTATAACCAGAGCATTAAGAGCAGATAGTCCCCAAAAGCCAAAACGTTCAAAAATAAGCGCAAGTATTACCGGATAAACAAGGATAGGATAAGCCCACTCGTAGTTTGGCAAAAGAACAGAGAAAGTATTTTTGGCACAAATCTGTCCGGTGGTTAGGAATTGTTGACCGCACCGCAGCTGCCAGCCAAAATCAGGGTCGGTTGCGGGAAGCAAAAAGATGACAAAAATAAGCCCGAAAAAGAGAAACTTTTGTATCATAAACTTTCCAGCCGCGGTCGATATTGGAGAGCCTCGGCAATATGAGAAGAAGAGATGTCTTTTGAGCCTTCTAAATCGGCAATGGTGCGAGCTAATTTAATGGTTCGATTATAAGATCTAGCCGATAAATTCATCCGTGAGACAGCCATACGAAGGAGATCAACACATTCTTGAGAAAGCATACAATGTTCTTTGATAGTTTTTGCGGTCATTTCCGAGTTTGTATGGATATTTTTTCCCTTAAATCTCTTTGTTTGGATGTCTTTGGCTTTTTGGACTCTTTTTCGAATCTTTTCTGAGGATTCAATTTTTGGGTCTTTATGATAAGAGGTAAGCTTTTCAATTTTAACGGCTGGAACATCCAGGTGAATATCAATTCTGTCCAGCATGGGGCCCGAGACTCGTTTTTGATAGCGAATGATCTGAGATGTTGAGCATTTGCAGGCATGGGTTGGGTCGCCCAAAAATCCGCATGGGCAGGGGTTTTGGGCGGCAACCAGCATAAATTTTGAGGGAAAGGTAATCCTGCCATGAGCCCGGGCAATAGTTACATAGCCGTCTTCCATGGGCTGGCGAAGGGCTTCTAAAACATAGCGCGGAAACTCGGGAAACTCATCCAAAAATAAAACTCCGCGGTGAGCCAGAGAAATTTCGCCTGGTTTTGGGTGGGCGCTTCCGCCAATAAGCCCGATATTGCTTGTGGTATGGTGCGGATTTCGAAACGGCCGCTGGGTAATAATTGGTTCGTTATTCAAA
>JACPTT010000036.1 GCA_016192645.1 Candidatus Levyibacteriota bacterium
CGTCTTGGGTTGAGTTTTGATTGACCCCTAGTTTAGTACTATTAAGATAAAGTGTTGCTATTGAATCGGTGTTCGCTTTATTACATGAGAAATAAGAGATAGGAGATTCCGGTAGATCAGGATGTCTACCTTGTTCTTTAATGGTACAACTGGTTCTCCCAATACTAAAAAGTAGAGTTAAAAGGGTTTTATCAACCCCAACGGTTTGTCCAGTTTCTTGTATAAGATGTATCCGGAGCTGCTCTGTTTCGTTAGTTTTTACGGTAGCGGTTACTGTAATAGAGTCTCCAAAAGTCACTCTATTTGGCGTTACTTCAATTTGATAATGCTGGCTTGCCAGAACATTTGTTGGTTTGAAGAAAGTAAAAATAAGAGAGGTAGTAAAAGCTAACAAAAGGATAAAAAATTGTTGTTTCACTCCTCCATCGTAAAACAGTTAGGGATTTTTTGCAATAAGGTTCTAGACGATGGAGGATAGAACGTAGAATGTGGATATTTGATGGTTGAAGGTAGAAGTTAGAAAAGATATTATAAAAGATAATGATTAAAAGCTTTAGAGACCTTGAGGTTTATAAAGAATCATATGATTTAGCAATTATTGTAAATAAAAACGTGAATAAATTACCATTGTTTGAAAGAAATGATTTGGGTTCACAATTAAGAAGAGCTTCAAAATCAGTTCCCGCAAATGTTGCCGAAGGTTGGGCTAAAAGAAGATTTGAAAAGGAATTCAAAAGACATTTAGATAGCGCTATTGGTTCGGCAAATGAAATGGAGGTGCATATAAGCATGGCAAAAGATTTAGGATTTTGGAACAAAGACTTCTGCGATGATCTTATTAAAAGATACAATTTACTTGGAGGAAAATTAACAAATCTTCGAAACAACTGGAAAACCTACTAATCTATTTTCTATCGTCCAGCGTGTCTACTTAATGTCCAATATAAGTCAAGCGCTTCGGTTTTGCTTCCTGTAAACTGCCGGCATATGAAAGAGAGGTCGCTTGAATTGACAAAAAGATTAAGTCCTTCTACACTGGAAAGAGGAGGAGTTGCTTTTATGGATCAGGGACAAAGTGAACGACCATCAGTACCAGTAGAGCCAGCAAGACCTGGGGGTCAAACCCCGCGCTCGCAGCCAAAACCTGTTTCTCCGGAAAGAGTAGAACTAGCAAGAGAAGCATGGAGGGTACATAATACGGGCAAAAATCCAGATCGAGCCGAGCTCGAGACGCAAGAGATGGCAATCGAAATGGGACTACCGCCTATGTGGGGTGGGGCAGAGGCAATAGCGGATTCATACACGGATCCCCGATTGCAAAGGATAGTTGACGAGTACAACGCCATGGCAGCTGGTACTGATCCAGCCAGACCATTGCCTTCCTCCGAACTAGAAAGGCTTATAGAAAGAGTTGGGAGATTAAGAGATGATCTTGTTGTCAATAATGACGAGTCAAGAAGACTCATTGATTATTTAAGAGTTGAAAATACAAGAGCAAATTTGGCAGAGTATGGGAGAAGAGAGGAACAAAGGCCTGAAGGATTCTGGACAACATTAAGGACACACGATTTTGAACTATTAAGAGAAAAAGATTTTGACGGCTTTGTCAACAAATGGTTTGACGCATTATACGAGGCGGCTGCAGGAAGAGATCCAACCACATCCGGAGCGCTTGATCTGGTGCAAAGGGCTTTTCAGGAGGCAGACACCTATCTTACTACTGTGCAGCAAAATCTGCCGGGACTGGCGGAATTATCAAACATTTTTGAGACCCGAATACGGCTTCTTACCATGAACTGGGGAGCGATTTCGTCCAAAAGCATTGAATCTATTCAAAAAGGCTCGTATGGCTTACGAGCCCACGGATTATTAGAGGGCACCAATCTTGATAAGGGTTATACGGGCGTTATGTTCAATCGCCTAACAGAACTTTTGGAAGACGAGCGATTAAAAGAAAAACGCGGGCATTTAACTCCGGAACTGGCAAACAGGCTTCAAGACATGATTATAGAAGAAACCATATCTTTGCGAGGACAATTTCATCAAGACGGAGAGAATGAAGTGTATGACGGCGGTGGAGTGGGAATACATGCTGGGAAAAATAGAAAAGACATTAAGAGAGCTGTTCGGTCTGCGTATGACATTCTTGTAGATTCGCAGCGAATGCACATTATTGCCGCTCGCGGAAAAGAATTGTTTGGAACTGACGCATTCTTTTCCGATGCGGGCGCAGCATTTAAGGCATTTAGCCCCAAAACGTTTGCAAGCGAGAAATGGGGAATGCTTACTGTCACAGACCAACGATTTCTTCAGGAGGTTATTGAAAAATCGCTTGTTGATGAATGGCTGGAGAATAAAAAAGAAACCTATAAAGATATCATTTTGACCCCGCAACAAAGAAGAGAATTGGGAGATATCCTTTTTAAATTTATTTCTTCTCCTCCAGACTTTTTCTCTTCCGGCTGGCGAATAAAAGGCATGAAAGACCAACTGCAAAATTACTTTGTCCATCGGGCATACGTGAAAGAAGCAGCAAAAGACAAAGGACTAAGTCCTGAAGCATTTAAAGTCACAGACTGGGAAGACTTTAGAAGGAAACTGGAGGACGAGGATAAAGGCAAGATCAAAGAAGATAAGGTTATAAAACAAATTGAGAAGGAAGCAAAAGAACAAGCGGAAAAGTTTGGTTTGTTTATTCGTTTAAAAACAGCTTTAGAGGAAAAAGGAGGAGAGGAAAGGGCAAAAGCATGGAAAAAAATACAAGAATACAAGCCGGAAGAAATCATCCGGCTCATGCGGGAGAAATATACGCCTAAAGAAATGGATGAGGTGAACAAGGCTATATTTGGCAGTGACGGTGATGTTAAAGATTATGATAAATTCAAAAAAGAGTTTGGCGCCGAGCTTAGGGCAATACGTGAACAGGGATTTCAGGGAAAACTAAATGAAAAAGATGACGATACAACTCCTGTTCAGATTGACTTTGGTGCACTGACTTCATTCCAGCGTCAAAAATTGGTTGCGACGTTGGGAGAAGAAAGAGTGGGAAGAGTAGAGCAGATATTTAAAAAGATGCAGGATTATATTACGAGAAAGGATTACGAGATAGCGTATAAAGAAACGGACGAAGTAGATGAAAGCGGAGAAAAAACAGGTAAAAAAATATTAACAACAAAAGGCACGGTTTTTGACAAGGATCATCGCTTTGCTGATATCTACGATAAAACGCTCGTTACAGACGACATACTGTTAGGCAAGCTAGAACGTTTAGATGAGAAACAAAAAGCATTTGGGATGATTGAGCTTTCTAAAATGTGGTCGTCTGACTTGGGGGGAGATGCGTATGTCAGAAACATGAACGATTTAGCCGCGGGACATACATATGCANNAGCCGCGGGACATACATATGCAGATGAGTTAATAGGATTCTTAAAAGAAACAAATGAAGAAGAAAAGTTTAAGCATGCAGAGACAGCTGCATCAAAAGCATCTGATTATAATGGCAGGGGAGGGCAGGCCAGGGTGCTTAGGCACACAATTGTTCCTTTTATGGAAGCATCCATGCCGCCAGGCTTTTTAGATACGCTGGGAGTTGAAAAGCTGCCATTCAGAATAAAGATGACGTTGATAGAGGATATTTATGGACATCAAGCAAAGCCGCTAACTCAAGATAAGCGTCGTGAAATGATGGATAAATTGGAAGCTCGGCTGGAATCAGCAATACAAAGTCATCTTAATGAAATTCAGCATAATATAGAAAAATATACCAGAGATCTTCAAGTCTTAGACCCGGCTGATCCCAATTATGGAGAGGAGAAAGAACGTCTGGAAGGCGAGATTAAGAAAGAAGCGCAAAAAAAAGATGATGTACGTAAAAAAGGAGAAGAATATAGGCACAGGGCAGAAAAAGTATTACAAATAAGAGGACGAGATTTATTTAAGCAGAAAGCTGTCACTCTTCTTCTATTTTTAATAATTGCTTCGTTAGGAGAGGGAGCGAAGCTTGTCCTGACTGATACTAAAAGTTAACTAAAAACAAATGTTTTGCGTTTGAGCTATATTCCGACAAATCTGCGAAGCACTGCGCCAATTCCTTTATCTCCTGGTTTTGAGATCCCAAAAGCGCCTAATGCTGTTGTGCTTACGATACCCTTACCGGCTCCTGTTCCAGCTCCAACCGCTTTACCAACAGTAGAAACATCAAGTTTGGGAGCTTTAAATACCTGCTTCATCAGATCAACAATAGAAGGAGTCATAAGAATAATTCCAAGACCAATTAATGCGCCAAAGGCGCTTGTATCGGCAGGGTTGCCGATTAAAGGAGGAGCAAACTTAGTTGCAACATCTTTGGAACTTCCAAAAGCTTCTATAAAGACCCTTCCCATTAAAAACATAGCAATAGTTACCGGAAATGCGGACAGGTTTGCCAAGATATCACGAAGCCATGCCCCAAAACTAATTGGCGAGCCGGGAAAAAGGCCAAGAACAATAAAAAAGGGTGCTAAAACAACATCTAAGAGAATAAAAATATAAGCCTTTATCAGCTCAAACCAAAGCCGAATAAGCGCCCAAAGAAGAGCAATAGTGATAATAAGAAAAGCTTACGACTTTATCAAAAATTACTCCAAGAATCTTGCTAGCCCCGGGTATAAAGCTGGTCAGGCTTAGGATAAAGTCTGGCAACACACCCCCAAATATTTTTCCAATAATCCCCATTCCTATTGCTGCAAGTCCTCTTCCAAGCGGATGTTCACCAAGGGGGCGGAAGAATTCACTGATAGAGCCTGAGGCAGACCCAGCGATATTTAAAAACCCTCCCGATTTACCCCCTGCGCCGCCAATAATATTTGCAGTATCAAGCGGATTGGTTGACTGAGTAATCTTTGAAAAGTCCGAAGCAAGAGAAGGGGTTACCTGACCAATAAGGTTTGTTATAAGATAAATACTTATCCACATTAAATCAATCAAAAACCCGGCGATGGCAAAGGAGAAGGTGACCAAAAGA
>JACPTT010000037.1 GCA_016192645.1 Candidatus Levyibacteriota bacterium
TATTGACCCTTCGGCAAGCTCAGGGCAAGCGGCAACCGGAATATTTTTTGATGAACTTACAGTTGAAAGTTTAGTAAAAGCAATAAAATCCTTTGACAAGCTCAGGATTAATGCAGAAGACTGCATTAGACAGGCGCAAAAATTCTCTAAAGAAAGGTTCAAGAGAGAGATTAGGGAGTTTGTAAGTAAGATTACATACGGTAAGAAAGAAAAGGAGTAAAAAGAAAAAATGAGATCTCCAGCTGAGGCAGGCATATCAGTTGAAGGAGAAAGAAGGCCGGGAAAAATTGCTTTTGTTTTTCCAGGTCAGGGAACTCAGCATGCGGGAATGGGCCGGGAAATATATGAGCACTACCCAGTCGCAAAGAGAGTTTTTGATATGGCCTCTCAGCTTTTGAGATTTGATATCGCCCGTCTCTGTTTTGAGGGACCAGAGAAAGAGTTGAGTAAAACTATTCATGCTCAACCAGCAATTGTAGTAAATAGCTTGGCAGCGTATGCAGCAGTACAGGAGGTAAATTCTCATTTGGAACCAGATTTTGTAGCCGGACACAGCTTAGGACAACTTTCTGCAGCTGCTGTAGCAGGTTCCATTCGTTTTGAAGACGCAATATGTTTAGCAGGAGAAAGGGGACGTATCACGCAAGAGCACATAAGTGAGGCTCTTGGAGGCATGGCTGCATTTTTAGGAGCGTCATTGGAGGCAATAGAAGAAATTTGTAGAAGAACAGGGACATTTTTAGCAAACCATAATGGACCAGGACAGATTGTTATAAGCGGTTTGACAGAAAACTTGGAAAAAGCAAAAGATTTAGCAAGAGAATATGGAGTACGTAGAATCATACCTCTTGCTATAGGGGGACCATTCCATTCTCCGTATATGGCGGATGCCGAAACAGAGTTCAAAAAAGCAGTAGACAGAATTAAAGTTGCGGATCCCGACATTCCTTTTGTTTCCAATGAAAGAGGATTTGTTTGTTTGTTAGGAGAAGAGGTAAGAAGAAGTATAGCGGGGGGTCTTACTGGTCCAGTTAAGTGGCGTGAGTCAATGCAGGGCATTATTGATGAAGGAGTAAATGTAATGTATGAGTTTGGCGGTTCGCTAGATGGTGTTTTAACTGGAATATTACGAAAAATAAACCCACAAGTAAAAGGTTTTATTGTAAATAACTTACAATCTTTAAGGCAAGTGAGTGCTTAATTTATGCCGGAGTTGCCAGAAGTTGAGACAATTAGATTAGGTCTTCAAGACAAGATTATCGGTTTGCGGATCTTTGATATTGAGGTTCGGGTGGCGAAGATTTTTCAGGGAGACCCCAAAGAAGTAATCGGGGCAAAGATTAAAAATATAAGCCGCAGAGCCAAGATTTTGATTTTTGATTTGGATAACGGCAAGAGTTTAGTCATCCATTTAAAACTTACGGGACAACTGGTTTATCATAAACTACTCCGCAGTAGAACTGCGGAGTATCCCTTCGGGCAAGTTTCTTCACTGCTTCGCTCATCCCCGCAGCAAGCTGCGAGGTATTCGCGAAGTTTGAATAAAAAGGGCGCTTCGGCTACTTTTGGCCATCCGATTCCCTTTGCCGGCACAATTCTTCCTGCCAAAACAACCCATGTTATTTTTACCTTCTCAGATGGTTCAAAACTTTTTTACAACGATGTGCGCAAATTCGGCTGGATTAAAATAGTACAAAGTTCAAAGTTAAAAGTTCAAAGTTTTCTTAAGGATTTAGGTCCTGAACCTCCGGTTACGGATTCATCGGAAAACAATTTAACAATTGAGCAATTTAATAATATGGCTTCAAAAGGCAATATTCCTATTAAAGTTTTACTGATGGATCAGAAAAAGATAGCTGGTGTTGGAAACATTTATGCCAACGAGGCTTTATTTTTAGCCGGAATTAATCCTCAACGAAAAGCTAATACACTTTTGGGCAGAGAAATAGAGAAACTTTACAGATCTTTGCTTTTGGTATTAAAAGAAGGGATAAAATACGGCGGTTCTTCGGAAAATGCCTATGTCAATGCCTTAGGGGACTTTGGCAAAATGCAGGAGCACTTTAGAGTTTATAACCGCAAAGGCGAATCTTGCCCTAATCGTTGTGGCGGTATCATCAAGAGGAACTTAAATATGGCGAACGGATATACGGAAAAGATTGTCATGTCGGTCGGCGGTTCCCTCATTGTTCCCAATGGGGGAATTGACACCGATTTTCTTTCAAAGCTTAATAGCTTTGTAAGAGAACAACTGTCTGGCTCCGCCAGACAGTTGTTTTTAGTCGCAGGAGGCGGAGCAACA
>JACPTT010000060.1 GCA_016192645.1 Candidatus Levyibacteriota bacterium
AATCATAAGGAGTTATGTGCCATAATGTTTCTGTTAAATCTGGAAATTGTTCTTCAGCCCCTCTTAAAGTTGCCACCGTATCAAGCGTGCCCTGTATCAATCCTCTTTTATCATGAGTTTGGTGTCCGGCAAAACCTTCAGTTCTTGTTAAAATGCTTTGCAGCACATTCTTAACTTCTTCTGAGACAGTTGCTCCTGATACCATTGGTAATGGATAATGAATTGGCATTGCTTCAGCAACATCATTAATGCCTTGCAATTCAGCAGCAATTGTTGGATCAAGCTTTGTGCTCATTTTCCCAATAATAGTATTTGGGTTTGTCTTTAGTTGATCTAAAAGTGCCTGGATATCTGATGAGTAATCTTCAAGTAGCTGCTGCATAACTTCTGGCAAGCTAGCAGTCTTACGGCCGATGCCAACACGTGCATTTACACCTTTAAACTCTTGCGCATGTTGTTGTACGTATTCATTTAACCGCTTTAATGTATGTCCTTGTTCTGCTGCCTGTAATGCAACTTTCTTTGCTGCCTCATTTAAGCGATCATAGCCGGTAGCGAACTGCTCACTAATTTGACCATCTGCTTGGTCTGTTACTGCATGCAATGCCACTATCTCAGTATGAACACCCAGGAACACATTTCGTTGGTTAGGATTTTGTATGCGATTATTTACAAAATGATCTACAAATGCTTCAACTCTTTTATCATATATAGACCGCATGTTATTACGAAATCTTTGACTACCTTGTGAAAAAGCATCAGAACGCGCTTGCATAACGCGCCGTACCAATGCGATGGGATTACGTGTTTTGCCATACTGCCTTACGTCTGCATCATCGATGATCATCGCCCAATCTTTCCCGCTATACGGCCAAGAGGTTATCCGTAATTCTGGTGCATCTTTTCCTGCCTGTATTTGATCATTGGCTCTTTTTAGAAGGCGCAGTTCTGCTACAGCTTGTGCATACGCTTGGTTTACTTCCTCTCTTTTGTCTTTCGGCACTTCTTCTCTCGCAATTTGTTCAATTATTGCAACTTCGTGAACTCTTGCCTTATAAGTTGCCTGAACTTGGTCCACAATACTAACTAAACCATTAACTCTTTGTCCCCCTGCCTGAACCTTTTCATAAGTTTTAGTAAGCACAGGTTGTAAATTTTTTGGAAATTCTGCGATACGTGGTGTTGTAATGGTAGAACCTTCGCCGTTTTCAGTATGTTTCATCCCTTCTTTATTTTCCTTGCTCTCTGGTTGATTTGCACCTGCAATAGGCGCTCTAGTTTTAGTAGTATGCAGTCCTGCTAATACTTCTGGAGGAGTAAATCCTGTTGGTTCTCCATTTGTATCAACCATGATGCTTTCAGTATTTCAAATTCTTAAATGAGAGTCAAACTAAGGCCATATTCTTAGTGCTAGCGTGTGATATTAGCAATGCTGACCTTTCTAAGCGGAGAGAAACTCCCCGGCCTCGAAGCCCTTCTCACTTGACAAAGACATATAATATATGTTATACATTAGACATATGATACGCACACAGGTTTATCTTCCAAAGGATCTTTACCAGGAAATACAAATAGTGGCTACTCGAGAAAAAAAACCAAAGGCAGAGGTGATACGAGAGACACTGGAAAAGGGCATTACTCAGAAACAAGGAAATGCAGGTAAGGCACTTTTGAAGATTGCCGCAATGGCAAAAAAATATAGGTGGAAGGGACCCAAAGATCTTTCTGCAAATCACGATAAGTATCTCTATGAAGAACATGAGTGATCCTATTATTATTGATACTAGCGCGTTTATTTCTTTAGGGACAATTACAGATAGCAACTATAAGAGATCACAGACTATTGGTAGTCGTATTCAGAAAGAGAACAGATCGGTTATTGTGCCAGGAGATATTTTTACGGAGGTTATTAATGTGATAGGTAAAAAAGTAAGTCACAAAGCAGCCGCCATACAAGCAAACGAGATTTTGTCATCAAAAACCTTAATCATTGTTGAAACAACCCCCAAAATTCGTAACTTGGCTTTTGAAAAATTCAAGAAACAACCAGCCTCGGTAAGTTTTACCGACTGTTTTGTGATGGCGTTTGCTGATGAATTTGAGACAAAAGAAATTTTTGGATTTGATGAGGCATTTAGAAAAAACGGATATGTGCGGTTTGGTATAGATAGGGAGTAATTATTCTCGTCCTATGTTATACTCATATTATGGTGCGTTTGGCGATTAATGGGTATGGCAGGATTGGCAGGGTTGCCCATCGGGTGATTCTTGAGAAGTTTTCTTCGGAAGTTGATGTTGTTGCGATAAATGCTTCTTCTTCAACCGATATAAAAGGCTGGATGTATCTTCTAAAATACGACACGGTTTATGGCCCGCTAAAATCCGAAATTAGAAGCGCGAAATTCGAAACAAATTCAAATGATCAAAATACAAAATCAGAAACAAATCCGATTGGGACACTTATTATTGACGGAAAGGACGTTGCAGTTTTTTCCGAAAAAGACCCCAATAAGCTTCCCTGGAAGTTATTAGGGATAGATGTTGTAATTGAGTCAAGCGGTGTTTTTCGGAAAGAAGGGGATTTAAAAAAACATTTAGAGGCTGGGGCAAGGGCAGTAGTTCTTTCAGCGCCCGTGAAAGACCCTTCGGCAGGCTTAGGGCAAGTCCCAACTTATGTTTTCTCGGTTAATCAAAAAAACTACCAAGGCGAAAAAATAATCAGCAATGCTTCTTGTACAACCAATTGCATTACTCCGGTCGCCAAGATTATTCTTGATAATTTTGGAATTGAGAAGGCGATGATGACGACAATCCATGGATATACTTCGGATCAAAGGCTTCAAGACGGAGGGCACAAGGATTATCGCCGAGCGCGAGCCGCGGCTCAAAATATTATCCCAACTTCAACCGGCGCAACCATTGCCGCAACCAAAGCCTTGCCTGAACTTTTGGATAATTTCACAGGACTTGCAATACGGGTGCCGGTTATCACCGGTTCTTTATCGGATTTTACCTTTCTTATCAAAAGAAATTCTACGACGGAGGAGATAAACGAAGTTTTTAAAAAGGCAGCGAAGCATCCTCAATACCGGGGAATTTTGACAGTAACGGAGGACCCGCTTGTTTCCTCAGATATTATTGGCAATCCCCATTCGGCAATTGTTGATCTCTCACTTACCCAGGTTGTTGCGGGGAATCTCGTCAAGGTAATCGCCTGGTATGATAATGAATGGGGCTATGCGAATCGGTTGGTTGAGGAAGCCCTCATGATAGGAAAACATGGTTGATTTACCTAATATTCAGAATATTACTGTTTCCGGCCGCATTGGATCGGGAACAACCACCTTGGCCGTTGGTTTATCAAAAACTTTGGGGTGGGAACTTTTAGAAGGCGGCGCGCTGTTTGAGAAAATCCACGAGGAATTAAAATTAAGCGAATCCGAGGTCAATGGGCGGCCGGATCACTTTGATCTTGAATACGAAGAGCGAATTAAAAAGATGCTTAGAGATAAAAACCATCAGATTATCCAAAGCCACTTAGCCGGTTTTGATGCGCAGGGGATAGAAGGAGTGTTTAAGATTTTGATTGTCTGCGAAGACGAGAAGGGAGAGGACAAGCCCGAAGTTCGGATTGATAGGCTGGTCAATAGAAAAGGAGTTTCGGTTGAAGAGGCAAAGAAAGAAATAATCATACGAGAACAAGGGCATTTAGAAAAATGGGGAAGGCTCTATGCCAAGGGAGACAAAAACTGGGTGTATTGGGATAAAAAATACTACGATTTAGTTATTAGCACTTACTCCCATAATCAAGAAGAAACCCTCAAAATCGCCATGGAGGGAATGAGATATAATCCGAATGTCTAATAGACAAAAAGGTTTTGCTCTTGCATTTTTCAGCGCAGTCCTTTACGGAACCGTTCCTATACTTGGAAAAAAGTTTGTTAATGTTTTCCATCCTCTTTTTGTAGCATTTGCTTTAACTCTTGTAACAGGCTGTTATTTTACGATCACAGCCTTATGGAAAAAAGATCTTTTTCGCAATTTTGTTTTCAAAAAGATTAAGTGGATTGCTTTAATTGGATTTTTTGCCACCCTTGGATCTATTTTTTCCTTTTTTGGGCTTTCCTTTGGTCGGGCCAATGAAGCTGGCTTTTTCTTTCAGTTCGAAACATTTTTTGCTGGAATTTTGGCTTTCCTATTCTTAAAAGAAAGATTGTCGGCCTCTCAGGTAAAAGGTTTGGCAGTAATGTTTATTGGTGCATATTTATTTTTGACCCCTTTTTCCTTTTCCCTTCGGATTGGAAACCTCTTTTTTTTGGGCTCGGCTCTTGTCTGG
>JACPTT010000061.1 GCA_016192645.1 Candidatus Levyibacteriota bacterium
CGGGAACAATTGAGGAGGTTCCTGCTCGCTTTTATCTTAGGAAAGATATCACAAAGAAAGCTCTTTTAATAACTGACCAAAAGGTTTAAAATTAAGTATAGCAATGAAACAATTTAACAATACAACAATGTCTAGGCCGTTTATAATGGTTGTTTTTGGGGGGACAGGAGATTTGGCAAGGAACAAACTCTTCCCGGCTTTATTTTCGTTATATAAGCAAAAAAAATTGCCAGAACAGTTTTTTATTGTCGGCTTTGCAAGACGAGACCTTAACGACGAAAAGTTCCGAGAAGTGACCCAAAAAGCGTTAGATAGGGGTTCAACCCCTCGAGGGGTTGAACCCCTAATGAGACTGTTTTTGGAGCACGTGTCTTACCAGCAAGGGTTTTTTGATAATCGAGTCGCCTATGAGCAATTAATTGAAAGACTTAACACGTTTGATAAGAAACTAGGAGCCTGTATTACTCGATTTTTTTATCTTGCTACGCCTCCGGATCACTACGAAGTAATTCTTGATCATCTTTCGCAGACCAAATTATCAGAAGGTTGCGGTCACCCTTCGACAGGCACTTCGGCCATGAGCTCAGTGCCGAATGGTTCAGGGCAACACAAATGGACGCGGCTAATTATCGAAAAACCATTCGGGAAAGACTTAAATACGGCCAGAATGTTGGATAAAAAAATAGCTCAGATATTTGAGGAAAAGCAGATATTTCGCGTAGATCATTATTTGGGTAAAGAAACTGTTCAAAATATCTTAACCTTTCGCTTTGCCAACGGCATCTTTGAGCCGGTCTGGAATAAAAATTATATTGACCATGTTCAAATTACATGGGCAGAGAAAAAGGGAATTGAAGGAAGAGGCGCATTTTTTGACGGGGTTGGAATCTTGCGTGATGTTGCCCAAAATCATTTAATGCAGCTTATTGCTTCGGTTGCCATGGAGCAACCAAAAAGTTTTTCCAAAGAGGCGGTTAGGGATGTTCGAGCAGATGCGATCAGGGCAATTAGGTGCATTGATCCCGAAGATGTTGCAAAACTTGTAGTTCGCGGCCAATACAATGGGTATCAAGCTGAGAAAAATGTTACAAAAAACTCAAATACCGAAACTTTTACGGCAATGAAATTATTTATTGATACTCCTCGGTTTGAAAATGTTCCATTTTATGTTAGGGCCGGTAAAAAAATGCCAAAAGACGAGGTTTTAATTTCCATTGTTTTTATCCAAACCTGTCATATTTTGTTCAAAGAATATGGCTGTCCGGAAGAAGGAAATGTTTTAACGATTAGAATACAGCCTGATGAGGGGATTGGCGTTCGCTTTATTGCAAAAAAGCCGGGGGCAAAGCTTTCCTTGGGGACAGTAGATATGAAATTTTCATACCAGGACGAGTTTGACGGAAAGGGAGCCGATGCATACGAGAAAGTCCTATTGGATATTTTCGCAGGTGATCAAATGCTGTTTAACCGTTCAGACGAGCTTGAGAGTTCATGGGAGTTCATCACGAAAATTTTAGAGGGATGGAAGAGTCAGAAGTTAGAAGTTAGAAGTTATGAGCCCGGCACCTGGGGACCAAAAGACGCAGAGGAGTTAATAAAAAAAGATGGAAGAAAGTGGCTCTAATCAATCTAAAACTCAAAAATCAAAATGCAAAATGACAAAGCAAAATTCAAAATTGATTTTAAAAAAAGATTATATAATTTTGTTTTAAGACTTATCGCTTTTCTAGATAAGTTGCCCAAAGATAGAATTACTCAGGTTATGGTTGATCAATTAATGAGAAGCGGGACTAGTATAATTGGTAATTATATTGAGGCTCAAGCATCAAGTTCGAGAAAAGACTTTACAAATTTTTTCAATCATTCATTAAAATCTACAAATGAAAGCAAGCTATGGTTGGCAATTTTAAGAGATAGTAAACGTGCTTCTGTGGAGGAAGTTGATTGGTTTTTGAAAGAATTAGAAGAAGTGGGTAATATTTTTGGTTCGAGCATACTAAAACTTAGAGGAAGAAAATAAAATTTTAGATTTTTAATTGTGATTTTTATTTTTAAATTTTACTTTTTAAATTAATTTGTATGAAGATAGGTTTTATTGGGCTGGGGAAAATGGGAAGAAGAATGGTTTTAAGACTCCTTGAGCAAGAGGTTGAGGTTGTGGTGTGGAATAGATCGCCTGAACCCATTGAAAATTTAAAATTTGAAATTTCTAATTTGAATTCAAACTTAAAATTAAAAATTAAAAATTCTTTAGCAATTAGTCAATCTATTGATGATCTGGTGGAAAAACTTGAAACCCCAAGAATAATTTGGCTGATGGTTACTGCCGGACAAGCAGTAGATAGTGTCATTGAGGAGCTTTCGGAGAAATTAACCCCTGGTGATTTGGTGATTGACGGCGGTAATTCATTCTATAAGGATACTTTAAGACGAGCAAAACTGCTTGGTTCTCGCAATATTCACTTTATGGATGTGGGAACTTCTGGCGGTGTTGAGAGCGCCCGAAGTGGCGCCTGTTTAATGGTTGGTGGTTCTAAAGAAGATTTTAAAAGAGCTGAAGAAGTTTTGAAGGCACTAGCTGCGCCCCAAGCTTATGGTCTACTTGGCCCAGTTGGGGCCGGCATCGAGTATGGGATGATGGAGGCAATTGGTGAGGGAGCTGCTATTCTTAAAAATTCAGAGTTTGACTACGATCTAAGAGAAGTTTTTCGGGTATATAGCAAGCGATCAATCATAGAATCGCGATTAGTGAGCTGGACTTTAAAAGAACTGCAAAACGATCCAGATCTTACCAGTATATCTTCAACAATTGGTTCCGGAGGAACAGGAAAAAAAGTCAAAGGAGAAGCGCATTGGACTTTGGAA
>JACPTT010000062.1 GCA_016192645.1 Candidatus Levyibacteriota bacterium
GGCTTTTTGATAATCTCCTTTCGATTTCTCAAGCGCTTTTCGACAATCGGAAATTGAGACGCTTGTCTCCTCCCGCAATTGTTTAAGTAATGCTAAGTCTAATTTCATAATATTTTTTTGCAACCACTGAAAGCACTGATTAGACGATTATTCGCTTAAGCTCTAATCTAATCATGCCAAAATTTATCAACAGCCCTACTCTTCTACCAGACGATTTGAGATAAGAGATCATTTGTGCCCGATGAATTTCGCTTAACTCTGAAACCGCCTTAATCTCTACAAGCACTTTATTTTCTGCATCGAAATCCACCTTATCAAATCCTATATTAACCCCATTGTACCGCATGTTTATTCTCTTTTCTCTCTCGGCATTAACTCCCTTTTTAGATAATTCAATCTTAAGTGCTCTTTGGTAAAGTTTTTCAACAAGTCCTGGCCCAAGTTCTTTGTGAACTTTTGACGCCGCTCCAATAACTTTATCGGTTATATCGCTGTATAAGTAACGATTATTTACTGCCACTCTTCTTTTTTCTTGCAACCACTGTCTCGCGCTGTTTCTTTTCAGTGTCTTCAGCGCCCTTCTCAATGTTCTCAGTGGTTGCAGTCTTTCGGCCTTCAACCCACGCATCTATTATATAACTTGTGATCAATTTAATACTTCCCACAGCGTCGTCGTTGGCCGGAATTGGATAGTCAACCAGCAGGGGATCGGCGTTTGTGTCAACAATTCCAACAGTTGCAACCCCCATTTTGCTTGCCTCTTTAACCGCCAACTCTTCAAGATGGATGTCAATGATAAAAAGAGCATCGGGGATTTTTTTCATTTCCAAAATTCCGCCGTAAAATCCTTCGAGTTTTTGCCGCTCCTTTTCCCAAAGCCCCACTTCTTTTTTTGTGTATTTTGCCTTCTCTTCCTCGTCTTTTAACCGAGCAGTTAAATCCTTGAGTTTTTTGCAGTTTTTAAAAACTTCGGAAAAGTTAGTTAAAGTCCCGCCGATCCAGCGGTTTGTGACATAAAAGATTCCATCCAAAACCCCTTCCTCTTGGGATCTTTTTATTTCGTCGCGAACAATTCCCTGCGCCTGGCGCTTTGTTCCAACAATAAGAAGCGTTTTACCTTTTTGCGCTAAATCACGAATAAATAAAGCTGCAGCGTCAAGCCCCTCTTTTGTTTTGGCAAGATCAATAATGTGGATGTTGTCGCGGGCTTCAAAAATAAAATCCCGCGCTTTGGGGTTGCTTCGTGTAACCTGGTGACCAAAATGGCACCCGGCCTCAAGTAATTCTTCTAAAGTAATTTCTCGCATAAGTCCTTATTCCTCGATTCCCAAGCCTTACAAAAGTCAGGACTTTCTTTTGAGAATCTGTGTGATTGGTATAGGATAGCAAATATGGAAGAAAAATACAAGCCTTATTTTTCAGCGCTGAATACTGCTATTTCAGACATATGTTTCCTGCCAAATTTTTCCCATTCAGGAGTCAGGGTTCCGCTATTCAAATGTTGGAGGTATCTTTCAAATTGCTCGTTTCTTCTTCTCTTTTTATCCTTTTCTGTTGCTGGGGCAAGCACTCCGTCCGGCGCTTTGAGAAAAATCGTTCGCGGCACTAGCGCTCTCCTGGCTTTTTGGCTTTTCCCGCCCTTCTATTCCTGTAAAACCGTCCGCTCGCTTCCGACCGACGACAAAGCTCTCCTCCCATACGTACCTCCTCTAAAATCAGGCGCAATTTTTAATTATATCAGAAAAATAGACCTATAGCAAATTTTATCCCTTGGGGTTTTCATGGCAGGGGGAATTTGAGAGAAAATGACTTGACTTGTTTTGCCACTTTCTTAAGTTTTACTTCGCTATCTTTGTTTACAAGCGCTTGATCAATAAACTCAGCAACTGTCTCCATATGTTTTTCCTTTGTGCCCCGCGTGGTAATAGCGGGTGTGCCGAGCCGAATGCCCGAAGGGTCAAGGGGTTTGCGCGGATCATAGGGAATCATGTTTTTATTAATCGAAATACCAACTAACTCAAGCGCGTGTTCCGCCTCTTTGCCGGTAATACCTTTGCTGCCAAAAACATCAACCAGCATTAAGTGGTTATCTGTTCCTCCGGAGATAATCCTATATCCTCTTTTTTGCAAAGCCCCAGCCAGCGCTTTTGCATTTTTTATTACCTGTACGCCATATTTCTTAAATGACGGTTTGAGCGCCTCGCCAAACGCCACCGCTTTTGCGGCGTTAATATGATCATGCGGTCCTCCTTGAACGCCGGGAAAAACTGCGCGGTCAATTGCCTTGGCAAATTCCGCCTTGCATATAATGATTGCGCCCCGGGGTCCCCGAAGCGTTTTGTGTGTTGTAGTTGAAACAACATCAAAATACGGCACAGGGCTTTCAATTAGTCCGGCCGCAATAAGTCCTGCAATGTGCGCAATGTCGGCAAAAGTGTATGTCAAAGATCCTGTAAGGACACCAACTTTATCGGCAATTTGCTTAAACCGTTTCCACTCCATGCTTCGCGGATAGGCCGAAAAGCCGGCAAGAATCATTTTTGGCTTTTCCCGCAAGGCAATTTTCTCTACCTCATCCATATTAATCCGCTCTGTTTTTTTGTCAACAAAATACGGAATAATTGCGTACAAAAGACCGGAAAAGTTAAGCGGATGTCCGTGTGAAAGATGTCCCCCCTGATCAAGTGATAAGCCAAGCACCTTGTCTCCCGGCTTTAAAAGCGCCATGTAAACGGCAAGGTTTGCCGGACTTCCCGAAAGCGGCTGAACATTAACATGTTCCGCGCCGAACAATTTTTTTGCTCGTTCTATGGCAAGTGACTCTGCCTGATCAATAATTTCGTTTCCGCCGTAATAGCGTTTTCCGGGATAGCCTTCCGAGTATTTGTTGGTAAGTACGCTTCCCATCGCTTCTAAGACCGCTTTGGAAACGTAATTCTCCGATGCTATAAGTTCAATGCCTTCTTTTTGTCGTTTCTCTTCGCGCTTTATAATTGTATAAATTTGCGGGTCAGCTTTTTTTAAATTCTTCATGATTACAAAACAAATACTACCAATAATTCTTTCTAAGTCAATACCCAATTTTGCTTTTTTATTATAACTGCCTTATAATCTTTTTATGGTCGGTTACGGACCCGAAAGCCGTCTGCCTTCTAGCCAATTCTCGCTTGGTTCTTATAGCGATGAACATAGCTCACCTATCAATTCCGAAAAGGACACTTCAGTTTCAATTAGGCCATACCAAGACCAGAGAGATTGTCATGCGGTTGTTGAAATAGCCCAGGGCAATTTTCGTCTTTACTATACATTACTGCCAAAAGACGTTGTTGATGCGTATATTGCGGCCAATAGAGCGGTTGATCTAAAAGCCGCTGTAAGAGCAGATGGAACCGAAGCTCACGTAGCACAGACTCCTGATGGAAAGATTGCGGGTTTTTGTTTACTCCGCTATAATCCCTACACCAGAAGAGATCCTCAAGGCGAACTACAACTAATACGACTTCATGTGGCTCCAAATAGCAAGGGACAAAGTGTTGGTAAAAAACTTTTGGAATTTACCGAGAAAAGAGGCAAAGAGATAGGAGTAGAATTTGTAGTAAGTTTAGCAAGCGGAAGTTCGCGTCCATTTTTTGAACAAAATGGCTGGAATGGAAGAACCGAACTACGCCCAATGCCAAAAAGAAAAACCTCCGCTCTTGTATATGCGGCTCAAAAGCGACTTATATCCGCCCCGATTCCGCTTTCTGAACCCCCTACTCACATTGTGTATGCAGGAACAAACTCTACTAAAGAACATTTTGTAAGAAAGCTTTTAACTATTATAAACCCTAATCTTGCTGTTTATTCTGCTCCCACAGAAGAAGATCCTACTGAGGACGTTTTTGAGGCAGCAAGATCAAAAGCCCTCGGAGTAAGATTAAACTTTGGAAGAAATATTGTTCCTTTAGTCATTTCAAGCGATGTTCGAACTGAGCTTCTTAGAATAGACTTAAATAGCCCTACTCGCTATGCCTTAGTAAATAAGGGTAAGCCTAATAGCTCAGATTCAATTGAGGAAATACGCGCCAACTTTGCGCTTCTTCGCGATACCGCACTACAGACCAAAAGACCCGTTCCGTATGTTGTTAGGTCGGTAACCTATCTGCATAACCCGCGTGAACCCGATATGGACTCTTTTACCGAACACGATACTTCTATTTGGCTCTCGCGTGAAGGACTAGAAGAACTATCAACATCGGAAGGCCTAAAACGCTATATAGATGAAGTAAATAGTAAGTTTGGAGTAGATATAACAAAAATGTCAGCCGGTTTTGCCTTTCTGGTTTTCCTTGATAGAGGCTACGTAGTTGGTTTAAACGGACACCCTTTTGATTCGCTGCCTCGACGAGATGAAGTAGTAGAAAAATCTCGCCATACGGTTTTAACGGGAATTGATGAGTCTCTTATTAAGCGAAGATTAGGGTATACTCAATCATGAGGCTTTTGACAAAATCAATTCAAGCAAAAACAAACAAGCAAGATGGAATTAGAATCTGCATCATGCGAAGAATTAAACCAGAGTTTGAATTTGATATCTGGATGCCTGCTTTAGCTCCTTCGACAAGGCTACTTAAAACATACCACGAAGGAAAAATTGAGTGGAAAGAATACGAAAAACGCTTTATAAAAACAGTTCTTAGTAAACAGAAAAAATATCTTAAGATAATTTTAGATATTCTCAAAAAAAATAGTGTAACCCTCTTATGCTGGGAGGAGACTCCAGAAAGATGCCATAGAAGACTTACTGCCGAACGACTAAAAAAACTGAATCATCGAATCTCTTTGATTCTCAAGTAGTTTGCCTCTCCAAATCCAAAAATGTATATTTATACCAGCCTGATTCTCTGGTTTGTTTGCGAACCACTTTTTTAAACTCCGAATAGTCAGGGAAAAAAGTATCGGCGCCATAGTCTCCTTCAACAAGAGTGAGATACAATTTTTGAACCAAAGGCAAAGCTTGGGCAAAAATCTGCCCGCCGCCGATGACGAAGATTTCTTGAGAACGATTGTCATTGACATTATGCGCGGCAACGAGGGCTTCTTTCAAAGAGTGAACAATAATTATGTTCGGAACATTATAGTTTTTGTCCCGGGTAATAACAATGTTCGTTCTATTAGGAAGGGGTCTGCCAATTGATTCAAATGTTTTTCTCCCCATGATAATTGGGTGGCCTTTTGTAAGTCTTCTGAACCGCTTTAGATCCTCGGGGATACGAAACAATAAATCATTATTTTTCCCAAGTCCCCTTTTCTCATCTATAGCGGCAATAATGGAAATCATCCTGCCATCCTTCCTGTCTTTGGATCGTATAATCCTCCCGCAATGGTCAGCTCCGCTTTGATGATCGGATGCGGATCGTATCTTTCCAAAATTACGTGTTCGGGACGAA
>JACPTT010000038.1 GCA_016192645.1 Candidatus Levyibacteriota bacterium
TTTAAGGTTGAGGGGCAAATCATAGAAAGACAACGATCCCCCTAGGGCATCTATTTCGTTTGTGAAAAAATTATGTTTGATTTTCTTAATCCAGTCTTTGGGCAAAATGGCGTCAGCGTCGGTACGAGCAATAATTTTATATTTGGCACTATTAAAGCCGCTGTTTCTGGCAAAAATCATTCCCTGTCGCTTCTCTTGAATAACCTTTACGGGAAATTCTTTGCAGATTTTTATCGTCTTATCGGTGCAATTATTATCAACAACAATAATCTCGTCTGGCAAAACTTCCTGTTCTATAAGACTCTCAAGACACCGCTTGATATATCGTTCTTCGTTATACGCAGGAATTACAACAGAAACCTTTAAATTATTTAACATGCTTCATAACCTCATAAAGAACGATTCCTAAGCTTACCATTACATTGAGACTTTTGTTCACTCCCCACATGGGCAGTTCGACGATTTGGTCGGCGATTTCCAGAACCTCTTTTGAAACCCCGGCTGTTTCGTTGCCAACAACCAAAGCCAAAGGAAACCGATAATCAGCCTTGTCATATTGAACACTTTTTATACTCTGCTCAATGACAACGATTTTTAATTTTTCATTTTTAATTTTTAATTTGGTAATTGCTTCCTTCGCAGAGGGAGCATATTGCCAGTCTACCCACTCCGTCGTATTTATCGATGCCTTCTTAATTCTTGTATGCGGGGCGTCTCCGTTTCCCCGCATAAAATTACTTTTTCTGCCGAAACGGCGTCAGCCAGTCTAAAAATCGCCCCAACATTATAAGTGTCCAGTACGTTGTCAAGAATAATGTAGATCGGATTTTTCTTGACTCTTCTGAATTCTTCTTCCGAGGGCTTAGTCGTCCTCAGCTCCTTTGCCCCAAGTTTGACCATGAAGGTATTATACAATAATCGCAAAGCATTAGAAGGATTTTAATCCTTGGAGGAACCGCTGCCTGAAGAGCCAGAGCTTGAAGACCCGCTTCCGGAAGAGCCGCTGCCTGAACCTGAACTTCCGCTTCCCGAGTTTTCACTCGGTCCAGAGTTACTTCCCGAAGATCCGCTGCTTCCCGAATTTTCTCCTACCGACTGCTTGCGAATCTCACTCACATTTTGCTGGGCTTGTTGAAATCCTCGGGCTGCTTTTTGCGCTTCTTCAATGGCTTTTCTTGCCTGCTCGGCTACTTTATCCTGAACCTTCAAAAACCCCTCCTGTTTCTTTTTCTCTGCTTCAAGAAGCCTTTCTTCGGCTTTTCTTAATCCTTCATTTTTCTCCTCAATTGCCTTTCTCAAAGCTTCTTCTCGCCTTTTTAAAGACTTTTGCGCAGATTCCGACGCTTCCTTTCTAAGCTCCTCCAGTTCGTGTTCAACCTCCCGAGCTGACGCAGATGCCTCCCGCACCCGCCTCTGTACCAATCTATTTAAGTCATCCCGTATCTCATTTTCAAGTTCGTCTTCCGGCAGTGAATCCTCAATCTTTACCTTTGCTTCCATCAGCGCTCCCTGAATTGCCTTAACGCGAATTCTAAGCTCCCCTGTTGCTTGGCTTTCCAAAACATCCAAAGACCCTTGTTTTTCTTTAACGGAGAGGTTTATCACCCTTGCCAAATCCGAAATATTTCTGCCGGTGAGCTTAGCGGCGGCTAAATCCTCCCCTGCCTTTTGCAGGTTTTGCGAAACGCCGTCCAATGCTGTCTGAATACCTTTTTGATTATTCTTTGCCAGCATAAATCGAAGTTCTGCCAGCCGTTCTCCGGCAATATCGGCACGAACTTTGGCTCGGGCTTCCGGCGTAATTGCCAAAAGCAAACGGGTAGTCTGTTTTAGCCGATCAAGAAAAAAAAGCGGGCTGTCGGGAAGAATTAAACCCGGACCTTCAACTGTTGGGGGGATTGAAAACTGTTGATTCTCTGTTTCTGCACCCAAGACCTGCTTTTGATGATGAGCAGAAACTTCCTCTGTTGTTCCAATTAAGAAAAAGAGAATAAAAAAAATATAGAAAATTCTCTTCACATACCTATTATGTGGGGATTTTTAATGGGTTGTCAAGGGGTAAGCTTATGTGCTACCATATTCTTTTATATGACTCTTCAACGAAACGCTCAGAGTCATACTGAGGTATTCGAAGTATGACTGCAACTGGACATGCGGTAATAGGAACTGTAATTGCGGCAAAAGTGGGTAACCCCGCTTTGGCTATTCCCCTTGCCCTTGCCTCCCATATTGCCGCTGACTTTATACCCCATTGGGATACCGGAACAAATAGGGAGAAAAAGGGTCTTCAGCGGGTATTGTTTGAAACAATTTTTGATGTATTACTGAGTTTTGCTTTATCTTATGGACTTCTTGTCTTTCTTTTCCCAAAAACAGAACCTCTTTATGCATTCCTTATTATTCTTGCTTCTCAATCGTTTGACTGGCTCATGGCACCCTACTACTTCTTCGGGATTAAAGCCTTTAAATGGGCCTATGATCTTCAAAAATTATTTGATAATAAACTCGACAAACCGTGGGGAATTATAAATCAGGTAGGAATTCTTGCACTCCTAATTTTAGCGGCATTACTATTCTAAATCTAAATTTCCGCACCGCTTCGTCCTATCTATTCCGATCCCGTATCGTTATAGATTCGCCGATCCGGTAAAATGAATAATTTTTGATGTTTCGAAAGATCGAAACAAATTCAGAACGACTATTGCGTATTATTGACATTAAACTGGTTGAGTGAAATAATTAAGTTCATGGATGATATAAGCCAACAAATTCCTCCTCAGAACCCTCCTCCTAGTTCGGTTCCTTCCTCACTTAACCCTCCCGAACAAAACCCTCCTTCCGATAGCAAAACTAACCCCGATTCAATCGGGACTAACTGGCTAAAATGGATCCTGATTATCATTTTTGTCATCGCGCTCTCCTCTGGCGGAACTTATTTTGTTCTCTCTCAAACAAAGAAACAATCTA
Organism: Candidatus Levyibacteriota bacterium; assembly: GCA_016192645.1. Lineage (GTDB taxonomy): Bacteria > Patescibacteriota > Microgenomatia > Levybacterales > UBA12049 > JACPTT01. The sequence continues at coordinate 2,968 of JACPTT010000038.1, forward strand.
CTCCAACTCCCGTAATCGTTCAAACCCCTTCTCCCACCCCAACCCCCGACCTTTACACTGAGGGAACTCGAAGTGCAACTACAAATTGGAAAACATATACAAACTCTAAATACGGATTTGAATTCCAATACGATACTAAAGCTAAGGTAAGTAAAGAATTAGAAACAGATGACGGAAGATTGCTTGTTGATATAAGTAATGAACAGTTTCAAAAGGATAGATATCTCGATGATGTAGTTTTTTTTAGTTTAGAAGTTTTAAAAATCCCTTGTAGTGAATGGGTTGGGGATTTAAAAAATGTAACAATAACGAAAACCATTGCGGGAATGAAAGCCGTATACTACGAGGGGAATGCAGCATATGGTACGTATAGAAGGTTTGCCTGCTTAGCAAAAAGTGATAATACTTATCTCTTTGTTCAAGACATAACATATCCTGAACACAAAGAAAGCTCTGGAGTAATGTTCAATCAAATCCTCTCCACCTTCAGATTCGACTAACACTCACTGCAAGCAAATTCACGCAATAAAAATTAACAATATTAGCATTTCAGTATCGTAGACTAGACAACGATACAAAATATTACAGCGGAATCGAGGCTACACCAAGGTCTTTTTCATGCTCTCTAGTTTCCAAGTTGCGTAATCACAGGCGGGGTAATTGGAACAACCGAAGAATTTGCGGCCTTTTCTTGTTTTTTTGACAATAATCTCTCCTGCGTCTTTTGGGCATTTGAGTCCTGTTTTCTCAACAAAGGGTTTACTGAACTTACACTTGGGAAATGAACCGCAAGAGATAAACTTTCCGAATCGCCCAATCCGAACAACAAGATTTGATTTACACTCCGGGCATTTCTCATCGGTTTTCTCAACCTCAATTTTTACCCTTTTGGCATCCTCTTTTACTTTTTCTACTGTTTTTTCAAACGGCTTATAAAACTGCGCAATCACAGGCACCCACTCCCGTTTGCCATGTGCAATGTTATCTAACTCATCCTCCATCTCTGCCGTAAAAGGAATATCATCAATTGTGGAAAAATACTTTACCAAAAAATCGTTTACGGCAATTCCCACCGGTGTTGGAGTAAGTCGTTGTCCTGAGCCTGTCGAAGGATCCCGTTCCACATACTGGCGTTCTTCAATGGTTGAAATAATCATTGCATAAGTTGAGGGCCTGCCGATTCCTTTTTCCTCCAAAGTTTTAATAAGCGATGCTTCGTTGTAGCGCGGCGGCGGCGGAGTTTCATGTTTTTCTGCGTTTATGTTTAGCAAGTTAAGACTTTCCGAAACCTTAAATTCGGGTAATTTTTTATCATCTAATGCCTGCGGATTTGCTTTTAAAAACCCCTCAAAAACAAGAACAGACCCACTCGCCCTAAGTCTATAATTATCTCTTTTATTTTGAATTTTGAATTTTGAATTTTGAATTTGAGAGTCAACAATAACTGTTGTTGACTCGATTATGGCATCTGCCATCTGGCTTGCCACTGCCCTTCTCCAAATCAACTCATATAATTTTGGGGCATCATTCCCCATATAATTTTGGGGCATCATTCCCCATCTGACTTCTGATATCCGATGTCTGAACTCTGATATTTGTTGGTCGTATACCCTCATGTGCTTCCTGCGCTAATTTTTGCTTTGTTTTATAAAACCGCGGTTTTTCGGGCAAAAATTTTTCGCCATACTGCTTTTTGATAAATCCCCGCATGGCAAAAATAGCCGTATTTGCAACATTTACAGAATCAGTTCGATGATAAGTAATAAACCCCTCCTCATACAATTTTTGAGCAGCGCGCATGGTACGCTTGCCAAAAAATCCAAGTCTGCGCGCCGCATCCTGCTGAAGAGTTGAAGTTGTATAGGGCGGCGCAGGACTCCTGTGAACTTCTTTTTGCAGAACATCCGCCACAATAAACTGTTTTGTTTTTAAATCCCTTTCTATTTCTTTTGCTCTTTCCTCTTTGCCAATTATTGTTTTAGTAACCTTATACTCTCCGTCATACAGATTGTGAGCTTCCTGTACCTCAATCTTTTCTCCGTTTATTTCTACTAACTCGAATTCTGTAGCGCGGGGAGCCTCGGCGACGTCACCAGCGGGTGACGCGAGCGGAGGCGTCCAAAGGCGCGCAGTTCGTTCGGTTCCGAAGGAGAGACTAGAACGAGCACCTTTGGACGAGCGAGCGGCAGGACCCGCCAACAGAACGGTTATCGTCCAATACTCCTCTTTCTTAAACTTCTCAATTTCTCTTTCCCTCTCAACGATTAAACGCAACGAAACCGACTGAACCCGCCCTGCCGACAAGCCTCGGCGAACCTTTTGCCAAAGAAGCGGTGAAAGCTTATATCCAACAAGCCGGTCTAAAACTCTTCGCGCTGTTTGGGCATCAACTAAACTTTTATTTATTACTCGAGGATTTTTAAGCGCTTCCTCAATCGCCTCTTTGGTAATCTCATGAAAAACAATCCTCTGAATTAGTTTTTTAGAGGCTAGAGGTTGGAGCCTAGATTTTTTTTCGCTAGGCTCTAGGCTCTGATTACTAATTAACTCACTTATGTGATAGGCGATTGCTTCTCCTTCTCTATCCGGATCGGTTGCCAAAATAATCTGCTTTGCAGATTTTGCGGCAGTTTTAAGTTCTGAAATGATCTTTTTTTTATCTTCTACCAACTCGTATTGAGGAGAAAAATCATGCTCGACATCAACAGCCAATGTGCTCTTGGGCAAATCCATAATATGCCCCATCGAAGCTTTAATCTCATATCCCTCTCCCAAAAACCGCCCAATAGTTCGGGCTTTGGTTGGAGACTCTACAATAACTAGGTTCATAATAGACAGCATTGTTCAATTGCCCAATTGTTCAATTATTGATATAACAATGCAACAATGATAACAATTGTCGCCATATTATACACTTGCTGTCAAGAGGTAATAGAGAATAAGCCAATATCAAGGCTTTTTACCATTCCTTTCATTTCCATAATTGATAAAATGCTGCCGAGTTTTGAAGGTTCAAATCCCGTTATTCTTGCAATCTCATCAAAATGCAACGCCTCATGTTCTAAAAGAGTCAAAACCTTCTGTTCTTCCTTATTCTCTCCTCGAACCGATCTTTTCCCCGTGATGCTCGTGGTACTTATGGTACCCGTGATACCCAACTCGTTAATGACGTCTTGTGCGTTTGTTACCAGCTTTGCGCCTTTCTGAATCAGCTTATAAGGCCCTTTTGAGAGACTTGAAGTGATCGGTCCCGGCACGGCAAAAACCCTGCGATTAAACTTTAAGGCATAGTCGGCGGTTATAAGCGCGCCTGAATCTTCTGCTCCCTCGGTTACCAAAACGCCTAAGCTAAGTCCTGCAATAATGCGATTTCTTGAAGGAAACGAGCCTTTTGTGGGCGGATGACCTAAGGGAAGTTCAGAAATAACAGCTCCGCCTCCCCCAACTATACTATTATATAGATGTTGATTCTCCCGCGGGGTACAGCAATCAACCCCGCAACCCAAAACCGCAATTGTTTTTCTCCCGTTTGAGGCGGCCTCAATTGACGTTTGATGAGCAACCGCGTCAACCCCAATTGCAAGACCGGATACAATAGTAAAGCCCGCATCAGCAAGCTCACGAACAAACATCTCTGTTACCTCCCGCCCGTAACTTGTGATACGCCTTGTACCAACAACTGCAATAACGCGCGGGGAGGGAAAAAAATTTTTGTTGTTCGCATGGCGAGCAGTGTGCGAGTGCGGAACAAGAAAATTTTTGTTCCCGACCTCAGCGCGCGAGACACCAGCAAGAACATTAATATTTCCCCTTACATACAGAACAAACGGCGGATTTTTAATTTGAGCAAGAAGTTTTGGGTATTCTTTATCGGAAAAGATAAAAAATGAAGCATTCTTTTTTTTGAGTTCTGCCGCATATTTTTCAACAGAAAAATTCCGGCGGAAATTTTCAAGTTTTGCTGTTAAACTCTTTCCTAAAATCTCCGTAAGATCCGTTGCTTTTGCCTCCCACGCGCTCTTTGCACTGCCAAAATAACCCAGGAGTTTTTGAAACTTCATCGGCCCAATCCCCGGAAAGGCAGAAAAGGCTAACCAAAAAAATCGCTCAGCCATATTGTCTTCTTTTTCTTAAACCCTGAATCAATCTTTCTGCCTCTTCCCTCCTCCAATCTTCCGGCAGTAGTTCTTTTGGCAAAAATGGATCCTGTAAAAGAATCTCCAGATACTCTTGCATAACCTTATTTAACTGCTTGCCACGATCGTGGCTTTTACTTAAATCTTTCTTTGTAATTTGCTCTATTATCTTCTCGTATCGACTATTCAACGCCCCCAAGTGCCAGACCTTATCTGCAAGTCTTTTTACATCTCCCGCAATAACTTGAGAAACCTCCATTGCATATACCTGATCAAAAAGTCCTTGGTAAACTACAAACTCGTAAAAATCAACTAAAACGTCATGCGGAGTAATAAACACAGATTTTTGAAGCATACCGAAGCCAAGCTCTTTTAATTTTTCCCTAAAAATATCTCTTGCGTTTCTATTTGTTTCTTCTATATCAAAAACTACCACTCGCCACTTCCCATCCCATTTCTCCTTTTGTAAAATAAAAAGAGGAAAGTCCCGCTTTATCCTTTCCTTTCCAACGCTTGTCAATCTAAAATAAGCCTTGTTATTTTTAATAATCTTTTCAATATAACCAGTCTTAAGGCTTCTCCAGACAAGATGGGTAAAGTTATTTCTCCGAAACCTTCTTGGCACAAAGCCATACATATTTTCATAGCTTTTACTAAAAATACTTAATGGATCTCTTATTTCCTCGAAAATATCTAGAGCGCCTGAGAGTCCTAAAAGAAGAATATCCTGGGGTCGCAACAGTTTCCTCATAAGAAATGCCTCCTGCTGTGAGGCGTGAGATAATTTAACTAGTTACCACGATCGTTGTCAATAGTTAAATAGTTAAATTAAATGGCTACCTCTTTCGGGTTATGTCTGAAAACAGTTCGCGCCCGCTATCTTGAGAACCACTCCTCCAAAATCTTCTTTGCGATGGGGGCGGCGATGTTTGAGCCCTCGCCGCTTGACTCTGCAAGAACAGTAACTACAATTTGAGGATCGTAGGCCGGCGCAAAGAGAGTAATCCAGGCATGAGGCATATCCTCTTTTCCTCCATGCTGCGCCGTCCCAGTCTTACAGGCAATACTTATTTCCCTATGGTTCTTAAACGCAGCGGAAACGGTCGCTTCGGCAACCGCCGAGAAATTTCTTCCGTCAATTTTTAATTTTTCATTTTTAATTTTTAATTTGAACAATGGCCACGCCGCCCCCCCC
>JACPTT010000053.1 GCA_016192645.1 Candidatus Levyibacteriota bacterium
TATTCCCGCATAAAAAATCCAGCGCACTAAGTATAAAGCGGAAACCGTAAAATCCGGCAAAGTTAAAAATCTGAGGTTAACAATAAGCGAAATGAGTCCTACTCCGGCAAAGATAAAAATTGGCTTAAGAAAAACCGCAGAAATCCGCTCTTTTTTCCTCTGTATCAGGCGGTGAGCCAACCAAGTCAGCATTAATAATCCAACAGCCGTATCGTAAGTAGTGATTGCAATTCCATTCTCAAATTGAATTCGGCCTAAATCTCCTAGCGCCAATGTAACAAGGGTATAAACAAAAATGATTTTTAATGCGATTTCCATAGCAGCCAAAGTTTTCCGCGAACTAAAAAGGAGTGAAAACTCATGAGTATTGCAAAAATAAAACCGGGCAGACCGTCACGAAAACCCAATTTAATGAAATAGTTATAAATAAATTTTGCTTTTGGATATAAAATAATATCAAACCAGCGAACTTTTATTCCATTTTTATAAAGCTGTTTTGCCGAAAGTGATGTATAAAAATTTATCTCTTGCAAAAATTCGGCGATTGTTTGGTGCGGATAATGAACCAATGGATTTTTAAGCTCTCCAACTCTCCCTTTTATTTTCCATTTCTCATGAACCGTCCCTTCCCATTCTCCCGCATCTTTTCTTGCTAAGCGTAAAAGTTTTATGCTTCCTGTCTCTCCATGCTTTAATTCTTTCCCCCACATAAAATCTCTCCTTCTGATAAAAAAGCCGTTTAACTCTTTACCACGATCGTGGACAGTAGTTAAATGAATAATTTCTTCTTTAAGACCGCTGGCCGCTCTCTCATCTGCATCAACGAACAAAACCCATTCTCCTTTTGCTTTACTTAAAGCAAAATTTCTCTGCTTTGAAAAGTCTTTATCGAGAGAATGAACAAAGACCGAAGCGCCCATTTTTTGGGCAATCTCCGAAGTTCTATCTTCCGAATTATCATCAACTACGATAATTTCATCACACCACGCCAAAGACTCCAGACAATCGACAATATTTTTTTCCTCGTTTTTTGTTAAAACTACAGCGCTTATCATATTACTTTTTGAGAATCCGCATGGCAAAATATAATGAAACAAAAAGACCCAAAAGAGAACCAATAATTGCCGCAATTCCCGCCCCAACCATTCCAAACATAAGAACCAGTGGTACCACGGTTACTGCCAGACCCGCCATATTTGCAAAAGTCACAAGCGTTACAAACTCTTGTTTTTGAATAGCTAAAAAAAGTGTTGAGACAGAACCGGAAATCGCTCGGATCACCCCAAAAATAGCTAAGACTTGCAAAACGCTTGTTGCGCTGACTTGGCGCGAAAAAACAATCAATAAAACACCAAGCGGAATAACCAACCCACATATCCCAAACATCATCTTGAAAAATGCACCCTGCAGTCTTTTTTTATCATTTGAAATTTTTGTAAGAACAGGAAAAGTAACTTTTTGGGCAACAACAGCTATCTCGGTAATTGGAAGTTCTGAAAGCTTATATGCCATCTGGTACAATCCTAAAGAAGAAGTATTTAGCAGTTTTCCAACGCTCATATCGTCAAGGTTTCGAAACAAATAGTCAAAAATTCCCGCAAATGTCACCCATTTCCCCCGACCAACAACCCTTTGAACGCGCGCTTTTTCAAAAACAAACCGGGGCCTGGGCTTAACAAGCAGAAACGATAAAATAACCTCAAGTATTGCTCCCGTGATGAGCCCCCAAACCAAACCTATCGGTTCTCGGAGTAAAAAAACCAAAATTATCGCAGTTGCGGCATCGACAAAAAATATTAAAAGGCGAAACCAAAATTCTTTTTGAAACTCAAGCTCTTTCTGAAATTTAATAATTGCGGGATTGATAAAGCCGCGAATAAAAGGAACTGCACCCATAAGAACAAGAAGCGAATAAGACTCGGCTGAATTAAAAAAGGAGGCAATAAAAGGAGCCAGCAAAATAATTACTATCGCAATTAGAATTCCTCGAATAATCGAAACTATCCAAGCAGTATGAATATACTCGTCAATCTTTTTCTTTTCCTGGATGAGAAAAACATTGATTCCGGTTTCGGTTAATATCTCGACAAACACTAAAACAAAAGCGGCGATGCCAAAAACTCCAAATTGAGCAGGCGTTAAAATCCGAGCAAGTATTGCAATTCTTAAGAAAGCGATCAAACGAGTACTTAGTCGAAGCGCTCCTGCCCATGAAAGTCCTTTTATGGTAGTGCTAAAATAGCCCATTATTTTTTAGATAAACCCTTCAAAAATCCCAGCATAACGGCGAAATCAGATGTAAATTGTAAAATGGGTAAAATGAATATCGCCTTGTGATTCCTAACATATCTGAAATTTTTTCCAACCGACCAAAGCAGATACAAAAATAGTATAAGGTATATTGTATAAAGTATAAAGAGCGACTTCGAAGCAAGAAAAATAACTAGTAAGCCACCGCCAATTAAATATCGGAGGAACAAAAACGGCGTCTGCGGACGAATATAAAGGGCTTTACCATCACCTTCTGCATAGCGATAGAATTGCAGGGCGGCTTCTTTTAGATTTTTCCGTTGCCTCCAATAAACAATTGCATCTTTTCTTATTTTGAATTTGAAACCGGCTTTTTTTAATTTTTTGGCAAAAACTAAATCTTCGCAAGTATCTAAATTTTCCGGATAGCCCCCGACTTTCTGCCAAGCAATCTTCTTAAAAGCTATTGATCTTGAAGAAGGCAAAAAATTCTTTGGATCCAAACGATCCGGCATCACACAGGTGTAGGCGGCTAAACATTTTTCGAAAATGTTATTTGTAATTGGTTTATAATAACCGGCCACAACATCAATTTTTGGATCCTTAAACGGCTCGGTTATATTTTTAAGCCAATTTTTATCTAAGCTGCACCCAACGTCGCAGCAGACAATAATATCTCCCTTGGCGTTTTTTATCGCCTCATTCCTCCCTCTTGCCCGATTCGCCCTCTTCACTATAATAATACGTATCATTATAGTGGGATGGGTTTTTTGGAAGGATTTTATTTTCTTAACCGTCAAGTCGCGCGATCCAGCATCAACAACTATTAGCTCTTTCGGCTGTTTCGTTTGCTTCAAAAGGGAATCCAAGAAAGCATCAATTGCTTCCTCTTCTTCTAAAACGGTTGTAATGAACGAAATTTTCATCGCAAAATCAGTTTAATCTGAACTTCTTTTGATCTTTCGAAACATCATAGTCAATTCATTTTCCAGAGCTTCAGATACAAACTTACAACATTATCCCATCTTTGTGCTTTAACCCAGTTATATCCTTCCTCAACTAGCACGTTATATTTATCTTTATTGTACTTGTGATAAATAATTTTTCTTGCAATTCTTATTGCTGAATTTTCAATCACTATCCACCTTGCAAAAGGAGCCATTTTTAGATAATCTTCCTTCAAAGGATTATTATACGCGGCAAAAACCGGGCGCTTAAAAAGCATTGCCTGAAGAATAGACAGATACGACGAGCTAAAAATGAGGTCCGACCTCGAAAGATATGTTTTTAAATTTGGAACAAATCCGTGAACCCTCCCCTCTCCTTCTGCTAATTTCCGTAATGACCCATCTCCGCAAACTTCAAACTCAAAATCAACTTCCTTTTTCCTTAGTATTTTCAGCGCCTCAAGATAAATTAATAAACCGGTATCGTTTTCTAATCTACCAATGAATAAAATTTTTAATTTTGAATTGTATTTTTGAATTTTGAATTCTGCCGCCTTTGGCGAGCCTCGCCTCTGGCGGGAATTTTGAATTATTTCTATTCCGCCGTATGTTACGTAATTCGGTTTCGTCCCGTACCACTTCTTAATGTAGTCTCCTACGCAAATATTCCCTTTTGACAGCTTTTCGCTTAGTTTCCGAACTAGAAATGCCTTTTTTGAAGGCGGGAACTGCGCTTCATATCCATGGAAAGTTGTGTAGGCTGGCTTTTTTGGGAATAGGAACCGAAATGGCAGATGCCAAAAAAACACATCATGATAATGCACTACGTCTGCTTTTACAATCAGATATTGATGAATAAACAACCACCGCCAAATCCGAAACTTTTTAAGCCATTCACTTTTGCCAACCGGAATTCTGTAAATTACAACGCTATTGATAATTTCTTTTCCCTTCAAGTTCTCTTGATGCTGTTCGGTAAGAACAATAACTTTATGCCCTCGCTGAACTAATTGCCGGCTTACTTCCATAACATGCTTCTCAACGCCACCAATATGGGGATAAAAGAGGCGGGTTAAAAAAAGAATAGTCATATGCGGACCAAGCTGAGCTTGGTGGACTCGAGAGGATTTGAACCTCTGACTTTTGCAATGTGAATGCAACGCTCTACCGCTGAGCTACGAGTCCAAGCTAAATCCAGCATTTATCTTAACATAAGTCTCATTGACAAAGCAAAGCAAATCTCAGAGAATATATATATGTTGTTCCTTCGAAATATCTACCTCTTTCTCGTCGATACCGTTCAAACCTTTCTTATTGCCGCCTCTGTTTTTTTGGTAATATATATCTTTTTATTTCGTCCCTTTCAAGTCAATGGTCAATCAATGTATCCAACTTTTATCGATAAAGAGTATGTTTTAACAAATCTATTTATTCTCAAGTTTGAAAAGCCAAAGAGGGGCGATGTGATTGTTTTTAAGGCGCCAAATAATAAGGAGAAAGATTATATAAAAAGGGTCATTGGCATACCCGGAGATACTATATCGCTTAACGATAATAATGTGTATCTTAACAATCGAAAATTAGATGAAAGCGCATACTTAAAAGACGAGGTAAAAACTTACGCGGGTAGTTTCTTAACCATAGGAGGAGAAATTACTGTGTCACAGAACCAATACTTTGTTTTGGGCGACAACCGGAGCGCTAGTTCAGACTCCCGGGAATGGGGCTTTGTAAAAGAAAGTGAAATAATCGGCAAGTCATTCGTTGTTTATTGGCCTCCAAATAGTCTAAAGGTAGTAAAAAATCCCTACTACTAGCTCTTTTGGGTAAGAATTTTATGCAGCTCTTTTAGTCTGGGGGTCGTTGTTTCCGGCTCTCCTCTGATTGCAAAAACCATTCTGGCTAGACTTCGGGACTGAAAGATTGTAACCCCGCTTAAAGCTAATTTTTTTTCGATATCGCTTGCCATCTCGTCAAGTTCGGGCGCCCAGAGTCTTTCTCCTTTTAGGCGGGGTTCTTTCTTCAGAACTTCGCCTTTGACTTTACGCGCCATTTCTTCTGTTTGACGAACAGTGCTGTTCTCCCGCAAAATCTTCTTAAACAAATCAAGCATTAGTTTTGAATCGCCTAAGCTAATCAGCGGTCTAACATGTCCTTCGGAAATTACACCGGCAACCAGCGCATCTTTGATGGCATCGGGTAGTGACAAAAGTCTAATGGTATTTGAAACCGCCGGAGCACTTTTTCCCACCCTTCTTGCCGTCTCATTCGTGCTTAATCCAAATTCATCAATAAGCCTCTTATAGGCAAGCGCGCGCTCAATCGGATTTAAATCTTCTCTTTGAACATTTTCAACAATCGACATTTCAAGCATTCCCTGAGGAGTTGTTTCTTTTAAGACAACGGGCACCTTGCTAAATCCTAAAATTCTTGCGGCGCGCCAGCGCCTCTCTCCTGCGATTATCTGGTACCCGGCCGGAGTTTTTGCAATAACCAGCGGCTCAAGTATTCCCTGCTCTCGTATTGAATCGACAAGCTCGGTTAAAGATTCCGGAGTGATAATGCCCCGCGGCTGTAGTGGATTTGACTGAAGAAGATTAGTATCTAGTTCAAAGATTCTCTCCTCTTGGTTATCCATAGATTTCGATGATTTTCTTACCCTGCAGGATCTTAAAATTTACGATCCCTTCTTTTACGGCAAATAGCGTAAAATCCTTGCCCATCGAAACGCCCGATCCCGGAAAAAATTTCGTACCTTTTTGCCGCACAATAATATTGCCGGGTCTGGCTTTTTGCCCGCCATAAAGTTTCACTCCCAAACGTTTTGATATAGAATCTCTATTACCCGCAACTGCGCCTTGCGCTTTTGTATGTGCCATAATCGTTCTCTTCTTGTGAAAAGTTGAATAATTGTAGCTTAATTTTTCACGAAGGTCAAGGCATCAAACTAGATCAATTTTTCAATCTGAATTCGTGTTAAGGAGGGCCGAAAACCCATAGCGCGGCGATATTTTGCTTTTGCTTTAAACTTGGCAACTCGAATCTTTTTGCCTTTTAGATGATTTATAATCTTCCCTTTAACTTTTACATTTGAGACAAGAGGAGTCCCTATTTTTATTTGACCGTCGTGAACAAAAAGAAGCACTTCTGAAAAAAGAATCTCTTTGTCTTTGTCGGCAGATAACTTATCAACCTCAATTGTATCTCCTTCGCAAACTCGGTACTGTTTTCCGCCTGATCTAATCACTGCGTATTTCACAAAGCTTAGTATAGCAAATTATTCAGCCTATTTCTAGTGTGCCTTCTTTTTTTGCGGCTCTTCCAATCGAGGAAAGAAGCCCCAGGAGGATAAAATTTGATAAAAGAGAGCTCCCGCCATAAGAAACAAAAGGAAGCGTTGTTCCCACAATCGGCAAAACTCCCATATTCATCCCAATGTTAAAAGAAAATTGTGTAAGAATCAGAAAGAACGCCGATAGGCTGAAAATCTTGTCAAGTCTGTCTTGCGAATTAGAAAACAAGACAAAAATTCTATGTAAGAGGAATGCGAAGCACAGAAAAACAATTAAAGAACCTAAAAAACCAAGTGATTCGGCGAGAGTTGCAAAAATAAAATCGGTATGGCGTTCGGGAAGAAAGCGCAAATATGATTGAGTTCCTTGGCTCATACCTCGTCCTGCTAGCATTCCGGAACCTATGGCAATAAGAGCTTGCATTGCATTATATGATGTCCCTAAAGGGTCGCGTGCGGGGTCGAAAAATGCCACTATTCTTTGTTGTTGATACTCGTGAAGGAACCGCCACAAAAAAGGAAGAAAAAGCAAAAGGACACCAGCTCCTAAAAAAATCCATGTAAAGGCAACGCCATAGGCAATCAACGTAAGCAGTGTCACCGTCCCCAAAATTGCCGCATTGCCAAAATCAGGCTGCTTATAGACAAGAAATAGAACGGGAGTTAAAAATAGAATAACTAAAAAAAAAGTCTTAAAACTAGGAGTTCTCTTTGCCAGAAACCAAGAAAGAGAAACAAGAAGAAAAGGTTTCATAATTTCCGAAAACTGAACTCGTAGTCCCAATATGTCGAACCAACGAACGGCGCCTTTGCTCTGGATTCCAACAAGAAGAACTAGTAAAAGTAAAAACAGCGAAATTAGATATATTGGCACGGCATATAGTTGAATGGCTTTATAATTTAACTGCGAAAGAAAAAGGAAAAAAACGATTGAAACACCGGCAAATAAAAGCTGGCTCTTAAAAAAATCTATGTTTACCGAAAAAAGGGTAGTTAGTCCTAAAAAGAGAAGGAAAAGGGCCGGAACAAGTAATCTTAGATCGATGTAAAAAAAAGTTCCCCGGTTCATACAGCGGTAATCTTAAACGCCGCTCCCTTGGAAAGCGTTCTGACCAATGCCTTTCTTTTAATCTCGCTTTCAAATTGAGTTGGCCATTCGGGAATAATCACATCTACTTTTTCATCTAGTCTGGTTCCTAATTTCTTTCGTTCCTCTTGAATTTGCCGAATAATCTCTCGCGCCTGCCCTTCTGTCTTAAGTTCGGGAGTAACAGTTAAGTCAAGCGAAACCACAGGCGTTTCTAGTTTAGATTTGGAAGAAACATATTTTACCTGTTTGACGTTTATTTCTTGGGCAATTAACGTTTCGACATCTTTACTCAATGCTTTTGACGCGTCATAAGAAAGCTTACTCAGAGGTTGACGTACTTTTAAATTATTTAGCTTTCGTATCGCATGAGCCTGCATAACAATTTTTCTCCCGATTTCCATTTCTTCCTTTAATGATTGATTTACCAGCACAGGATTTTCCTCCGGCCAATCTGCTAGATGCACTGATTCTTCGTTCGTAAGATTTGTATACATTTCATCCGCGATAAAAGGAATAAACGGAGCAAGAAGTTTTGCCAAAGTAATTAAAACCAGATAGAGCGTTTGGTAGCACACATTTTTGTCTTCGGGACTTTCTGCCGCTGGTCCAACCCGATCGCGGCTTCTGCGCACATACCAAAGAGAAAGGTCGCTTACAAAGCGCTCGATTTCGCGGCTTGCTAGGTGTGCATTATATTTTTCAAGTTCAACCGTTGTGATTTTTACTGTCTGGTTGAGTCTTGAAAGAATCCACCGATCCAATATTTTCGGATTTCGAATTTCGGATTTCGAATTTCGGATTTTCCACTTATCAACTGTTGCGTAAGTAACAAAAAAGTTGTAGATGTTCCAAAGCATTAAGTGAAAACTCCGCCTCGTCTCATCTGCAACATGGTATCCAAAATTTAGATTCTGCTCGGGATCCTGCGTTACATACATCCAGCGCATCACATCAACGCCAATCTTGTCAGCCCCCTCATTAAATTCAACCGCATTCCCTTTGCTTTTATGCATCTCTTCGCCTTTTTCATCGCGAACCAAGGCAAATCCAAGAACCGTTTTGAAAGGATTAGCGTTTTTTAAAGCCGTGCTCATGGCAATAAGCGAATAAAACCAGTTTTTAAATTGACCAGGGAATGACTCGGTTATAAAGTCCGCCGGAAACCAATCGGTTGGCATTGTGGAAAAAGGAACGATTCCGGCGTCAAGCCACGGATTACCAACATCGGAAATTCGGGAAACAACCGAAGAACATTTTGTGCATTTTATTTTCACCTGATCAACCCACGGCCGGTGCGGCGAATTGCCGTTAAACTTCTCCCACCCTTCAACTGACCGTTTCTGAAGTTCCTCGCTTCCGCCAATTACCTCAAAACTACCGCACTTTTGGCACTCCCAAATGGGAAGCGCTAAACCCCAGTACCTTTTCTTGCTAATCAGCCAATCGTGCATATTCTTTAGCCAATCTAATTCTCTATCAAGTCCCCACTGCGGCAACCAATGGATTTTCCCTGCCGCTTCAACCATCTGCTGCCGGTAAGTCTTTTCTTCTATTTTTGATTTTTGATTTTTGATTTTTGATTTTGGTATGCGATCCATCGCAATATACCACTCATCAACCACCCGCCAAACAAGCTCTGTTTTGCACCTCCAGCAGGTTGGGTAACGATGAGTGTAATCAAAAGTTTTAAATGCAAAATTTCTCTTTTCCAAATCATCCAAAATTTCAGGCATAACCTTTTTTACATGCTTGCCGGACATAAAATCAAACCCTTCAATAAACACCCCACCCTCATCAATTTCCTCGATAACCGGCAGTTTTTCTTTTTTGCCAAGCTTAAAATCTTCAGCACCGGCACCCGGTGCCATATGGACAATTCCCGTTCCCTCTGCCGGATTTACCGCAAGGATTTTGGGGTCAGCGGCAACTACCCGATGGGCATATCCGCTTAACGCTTTTTGGACTGCCGAAAAGTGATCATATGGCGCCCCATATTCGAGCCCAACCAATTTCTCCCCTCTAACTTCTTCAACCTTTTCCCATCCTTCTGTTAGCCTAAGTTTATTAACCAGCATGTCTTCTTTATCAGGATCTTCGCTTGCGGTTGGATTGATAAGAATTATTTTCTCGCCCGCTTTATTGCTCATCTTCCAATAAGAAAGATTTGGATCAACTGCCAGCGCTACATTACCCGGAATTGTCCAAGGAGTTGTAGTCCAAGCCAAAAGATACTCCTTCTCCTTACCTTTAATTGGAAGCTTGAACACGATTGTTTTATGGGTCAACTCTTTATACTCCTCGGTTAAAATTTCATGCTGAGAGATTGCGGTTCCGCAGCGGGGACACCAAGGAACTGAATCGCGACCTTTGTAAAGCCAGCCCTTATTGTTTACAACTTTTAGAAAATTCCAGATCGCATAGTTATTTTGATCTGCTGATGTATGGTAGGAGTTATCCCAATCCATGAAATATCCGAGGCGCTTTGATTGTTCGGTTTGAATGGCTGAGTATTTTTTAACCCGCTCTTTGCAAAGATTGATAAATTTCTCAAGACTTTTGAATTTGTCTCCGGGCACCAGATTTTCTATATCTTTTTTATTTTTAAGCCCCAGCTCTTTCTCAACCTCCACCTCAACCCATAATCCTTGCTCGTCAAAGCCGTTTTGAAAACGCTGCTTGCGTCCTCGCATATTGAAAAATCTCTGCCATAGGTCTTTGTAGGTCCGGCCCCAAGCATGGTGAACTCCCATTGGGTTATTGGCGGTAATCGGCCCATCTAAAAAGGAAAACTTTTCTTTGGAAGAGTCGTTCTTATAAAGATATTTTTGAGCGATACCCTCTTTGTACCACCTTTCTAATAAATCCCTTTCAAGTTTTGGAAAATCAACTTTTGGAGAAACTGGTTTAAACATAAATATAATTGTAGCTTAAAGAAGATTTTTGTTCAAGAAAGAAGTTAGCGGCGGACGAGCTGAAGAAAAGCTCTTGTAGTAATATCGAACCAATAAGAAGGACCTGAAGTAACTACATGAAGAAGTGTCGGTGAATCCCAGCCGGTAATATCTTTAATAACATATTTAATTTTACTCTCGGCAAACCGCGGCATGACATCTATATATTTTTCGCCATTTGAAAAATTTTCAGCCGATGCCTTAAAGATAAAAATATCAAAGGAATCTACTTTGTTCTCCCGCAAAAATACATATTTGTTGTCGGGAGACCAGCTGTTGTACGAGATCTCCATGGATACTCCAAAACCCACTGTTTTTTCAAAAAGAATCTTATTATTTTTACCTGCAATGTCCGAAGCGATAAAGGAATAAGTTGCTGAACCATCGCTTTGCTTTTGTGCTTGCATGATAAGGTTCATTTCTCCGTCCGGGGAATGAACTTCGGTATTTTGAATTTCCGGCGTGGGCGCAATAGGCTTAATCAAAGCGGGATTAGGCGGGTTTAAACTCGCTAGTTTCTCATAATTTGCCAAGAACAAAACCCCGGCAAAAGAGAGGATGATCAAAAAAATAATTATCTTTAATGGAAAATGTTTGGCAGAAAAATCCATCTGATTTAAGAATAGACAAATAAAAGTAGGAAGTCAAGAATAATACATAACATGAGAATTATAGGAATGTTTTATGTTAAAATAAAACGATGGATAAAAAGGAAGCACTTTCTTTTCTTTTGAAAGCCAGAAGTAAAACATATGCTGGAGGAAAGGGAGAAGTAAGACCGGTTTTCCCCAAGCTGCATCAACTTGAATATCGGGAAAAAGATTTTTTATATAGAGACATCTATAACATGGGGAACGGTATCTTTATGGGCTTTGAAAATGTTTATTTCAAAAACAAACCCGTTATATCAACAAGCTATTTTGGCAATTTTGTAAAGACTACCGAGGAAGAAGTAGACAAAATATTACGAAGAGCCCTCATTGAAAATTGGGAAACGACTCGCCTTTGGCACAATGTTGAGTGGAAATCTAAAAACTATACCTATTTATGCGAAGCCGATACATCGTCCGGTAGTCTTGATGAGTTTTCAGGAAGCGAAAAAATCTTAAAAGACACAAAGCAAATATATTATTTCTACTACGCCGGCGGATTTATAGGATAAAATCAGTCTTTCTCCCATGAAGCTAATTTCTTAAAAAGCACCTAATTGAAAAGTTTACCTTTTTAAGCCCTCAAGAGGAATTTAACAACAATTTATCATAAAGTTAATAATCTTGGTATAATTCAAGCAATGAAAAGTAACTACTACATTACTGGCATCTCTGGCACTGGTAAATCAGCTATAGCATCAGAACTTAGAAAAGATAATATTCAGGCCTATGATATAGATGAGATTAAGGGGATTTGCCACTGGCGACACAAAGAAAGTGGGGAGAAGGCTATTTACTATACAGGCATTGGCAGAGAATGGCTTGATGCCCATGAGTGGATTTGTGATGAGGAAAAACTGAAAGAACTACTGGATAAACATTCACATTCGGATGTAGTAGTTGTAGGAATTGCTTCAAATCAAGAAAATTATTTAAAATATTTTGATAAATTTTTTCTACTATACTGCGGAAAAGAAACTTTCTTAAAAAGATTAAATACCAGAAACGAAGGTAATGCGTTTGGGAAAGACAAATCTGAACAAGAACAAATTCTAAGTTGGTATAAAGATTTTGAAAATCGAATGATAAAATTGGGTGCTATGCCCATCAATACTGAGCGAAAACTTGAGGATATAGTTAGAGAGATAAAAGCCAATATGACTATAGAAAAATGAAAAGTTTACCTTTTTAAGCCTTCAAAAATACAATAACAACGAGAAGGATAAAAATCAATGGTTAGTCAAAGTTCAAGAATTGCATTATTGGTTTAGTTTGATATGGTTTTTGAAGCTGTAAAACACATAAATTGAGGCTAAAGGTATAACTTGACAAATAAATCAGATTAGTTAAGATGGAGTTAGGTTTGATTAGTTTTAATAAAAGTGGTAAACTATATCAAGCTAGAACATTTATACTTCATTTTGAGCAATCTACTTAATGAAACGTGCGAAGTTCGCACTTCCTTAAGTGGATAGTTAAAGTAGATTGCTCCGAGTGAAGTATTTTTTATTACATATATCCTGAATCTTCCCTATCTTATTTTTAACTATCTCATAAAAATCACGCTTGTTATTTTCGTAAACCTGAAAGACCGCATGCGAAATATAATCAGCTACTTGCAAACCGCCATGACTATAATGAGGATTATGATAATAATGTAAACTAACGTTCGACTGTAATTTCGGATGATTTTGAATGTAATCAAGCCGTACTCGCTCTACTTCTATCTCTAATTCTTGACGGAGTTTTAACTTGCTATCCTTGCGAGAAAAAATAATTTCTGTGTTTGGTTTTTGATGAACCAAATTTTTTAACAACTGTCCTGCCATTACACCATAAAGTCTTCCAGGATTTCTTTGCAGCGTTTCATAACATTTAAGTTTATCCACTATCAAAACATCTATTTTTATATCAAGAGTAGTAATAAACTGATAAAATTTTTCTTTTACTTGAAGATAATCAGTCTGTGCGTGGAATGAATCTAGTGTATAAGCCGCTGAAAAAATAGCCATTAATGTTGGTTCTTTTAATAACAGAGAGCGAAAATCAACAACTTGTTGCTGTAGCACAAGCTGGTTCTCGGTTCGGATAGCAACAAGGATAAGAAATTTTGTCGCAAACCCTTTAAGAACTAAATTTTCTCCTTTGGCAGAAAAAACCTCTGGTTTCCCAGATTCGTCAAAAAATATGTATTGAGTATCTGATTGCATGTTTTTATTTTATCACTTTAACAATAAAAAGTATGTTCAATTATTTTCCAGCATTGATTACATGTCACACAATGGCGGTTATGACGCGGTTTTGAGGCTAAATATATATTATCAAAACGACTTGAGGCTAAAGGAAATTATTATTTAGATTTAATAAAAGGCAATAAATCTTCTTTTTTCAATAGAGTTGATTCCGAGCAAAAACTTACCATTGCAACACTTGGTTTGTGGGAAAATCCTATGTATTCTACCGTTTTCCCTTTTTCGCGCGCCTTTTTTATTGCTGGTGCTAAATCAGTATCAGAAGAAATAAGAATAATTCTATCTACAACGTTTTCGTAAGCAGTAACCAGCATATCTACTGCAATCTGTACATCAACGCCTTTTTCATGGTAAACTCCTCCGCTTTTTAATAAGTAGCCAAATTGATATAAAATGCCATGCTTCTTAAGATTGCCAAGCAGTTTTTGTTGACCATCGAAGAGCTTGTTAGTTTTGGCGCTTCCATCTTGTCTAATTCGGCCAACATAATAACATACGCTTACAACTTTGTAAGACCTCGCAATAAGATGAACGAAGCGACTGAAGTTAAAATATAAAAGATTGTGCAGGCCTAAATCTTTAAGCTTAAAGTAAAAATTACTTCCGTCGATTAAAATTATACATTTTTGCTTCACGTATTGATATTACAGCAAAAAATAAGGCCCTGCAAATGTCTTACGACCTCACAGGGCGATTTAGTATCTAAATACTAGCATAGGCCGGTATCTTAGTCAATAGTTAAAATACGAAAAATTAGTTTTGAAGTTAATTCCTCTGCCTCAAAACGGCGGGCCGCCCGAAGGCGAGCCTCGCCTTTTAGTTTCTTTGGCGTAGAAATGCGGGGATGTCCCAGGTGTCTTCTTCTTTTTCTTCTTTAGACCCATCGTCTGAGGCCTTTCCTTCTTTTTCCTCTACTTTTTCGCTTGCCTCGGGAACAAATTCCTTTAATTTTTGCTTTGTCTGATCAAAGCCTGAAGCAATAACGGTTATTTTCATCTGGTCATGCATTGCTTCATCAATGGTTGCGCCAAAAATAATATTAGCATCCGGATCTGCGGCTTGGGCAATAATCTTTGCCGCCTCATCAACCTCATTCATGGTAAGATCAGGACCTCCGGTGATGTTGAAAAGAACACCCCGTGCTCCATCCATCGAGATTTCAAGAAGAGGAGAGGCAATAGCCGATCGAGCCGCGGTCTGTGCCCTATTTTCGCCAACCCCGGTTCCTATTCCCATCAGGGCTGAGCCGGCATCGGTCATAACAGTCTTAACATCGGCAAAATCAACGTTTATAAGCCCCGGGATAGTAATAAGGTCGGCAATTCCCTGTACTCCTTGCGAAAGAACAGAATCTGCCACTCTAAACGCCTCCAAAAGCGACAGTTTTTTGTCCACTACATCCAGGATTCTCTGATTGGGGATCACAATTAACGTATCAACTTTATCTTTTAGGTTTTCGACTCCATCCTCTGCTGTCACCAAGCGCCTCGTCCCTTCAAAAGAAAACGGCTTTGTAACAACGGCGATCGTTAATGCTCCTGCTTCTTTAGCTATCTTTGCAATGATTGGCGTTGCTCCGGTACCTGTACCTCCTCCCATTCCTGCGGTTAAAAAAACCATATCCGAACCTTCAAGCATATCTTGTATCTTTTGTGCCGACTCTTCTGCTGCCTGCTTTCCGATTTCCGGATTCCCGCCAGACCCTAACCCTTTGGTAAGACTTTCGCCTATCTGAAGTTTTGTTGTGGATTGACTCATTAGAAGCGACTGGGCATCGGTATTAACAGCGACGAAATCAACTCCCTGAATTTGATTGTGAACGATCATGGAATTTAGCGAGTTTACTCCCGCTCCGCCTATTCCCATAACGCGGATTTTGGCAAAACTTGTTGTTTGGGGTTTAATAAGCATACTCTCGCCCTGATACTAACAAATAAACTATCTTGCGTCAAGTGCGCAAGTTATCCCTTCGGGCAAGTTTGTTTCGCAAGATAGGAATATTACCCCCGATTTAATCGGGGCTTACGGAATAAAAGACTTTGCAAAATCTATAACCTTTTTAAAAATACGGGTCGTAGAAACCCAAGGCAGCTGGGGAAAAGAGATTCCGAATGGCAGGGATTTAGGCAGCTCATATTTTGAACCGTACCGCAAAAG
>JACPTT010000049.1 GCA_016192645.1 Candidatus Levyibacteriota bacterium
ATTTCTATATCTTTTGTGCGCAAGGAGCCCACAAAATTTTCGCTGTTCGCATGGCGAGCAGTCTGCGAGTGCGGAACAAGAAAATTTTTGTGGGCGACTTCAGCACCCCCCACAACAATCTTTCCATCTTTCACAAAACACCCTTCGTCCACTTCCCCCTCCCGGCTAATCCAAAAAACCTTTCCTTTTGTTTCTGTATCCGATTCTCGACTTGCCGGATAATCTTTGTTGAGAATCGCAAAGTCTGACGCGGTTTGAAAACGAAGGAGATTTCTTTTTGCCTCAACATATTCATACACATCTTTGTGGTAATCCAAATGCTCACTGGTTGTCATAAGAAAAACTGCGATTTGAGGGCTTTTTGTTAAGTCTTGAAGCTGAAAACTGGATAGCTCTAGAACAACAATTGACTGAGTACTTAATTTATCCAAAAATTCCAAAGGTGGCTGTCCTATATTGCCTCCTAAATACGCATTGTAACCTTCTTTTTTGAGCATTTCATAAACAAGACTTGCGGTTGTCCCCTTCCCCTTTGTTCCGGTTATGCCAATTATTGGACAAGGACATAGATCGAAGAAAAGTTTTGTTTGAGAGGAAAGTAATTGGTAATTGGTAATTGGTAATTGGGAGATTTTAACTCCAGGGCTTCTTATGATTAGATCAAAGCCTGAAAGTTTGTTCAAATAATTCTTACCAGTTTTGAATTGGACTCCTTCGCTTCTTAATTTCTTAATTACTTCATTACTTAATATCTTCGGGTTTTTATCAAAACCCGTAACTTTTGCCCCCTGTTCTCTTAGCCACTTCGCGCTCGATAGTCCTTCTACTCCGGCCCCAAGCACCGCTACCTTTTTACCCTTTAGCCTAATCATGCTTCGTATTATACTAAAAATCCGCCCCAGAGGCGGATTTTTGCTTGGTTGCGGGGCTGGTATCGAAACCAGACTGCGAGATTATGAGCCTCACGTGCGCCTTACACTACCCCGCGTGTATTCTTCATTATACAGATTGATTTCAGCTTCGTCAATTGATATACTTTAGCTAAGCCAGGGTAGCTCAATGGTGGAGCACAGCATTCATAACGCTGCGGTTGTGGGTTCGATCCCCACCCCTGGTACTAAAATATGAAAAGCTCAACGCTTATTATTATCTCCGACTACGGGGTTGGTGACCCGGCGTTTACCGAAGTAATTTTGCAGCTCAAAATTCTTCTCCCTAATGTTTTCATTTACCCTCAATCCACTCCTCCCTTTTCAACCATAAACACCGGCTTTTGGATCTATCAGATTGCCCAAACCCCAAACCTTAAAAATACTTATATTTACTCAAATACTGCGCCTCGAAAAGACGACAAATCTGCTCAAAAAAATAACAAAGGAGAAAAACTCATGTATGCAAGACTCAATAATGGCTTTGAAATCATGGCGGTTAACTCCGGATATGTTTTTTCTTTTGTAAAACCCCATGTCCAAAAGTTCCATTATGTCAATGTAAAAAATGAGGGATCGCAGTTTCGCTCTCGAGATCTATTTCCTAAAGCTGTGGCAAAAATGGTAATTGCGGATAAAGCGTTTTTAGGAGAAAAGGAGAAGGCAGGAGTTATACCAAACTATCCGCAAAACGTTATCTGCGCAATTGACGGCTATGGAAATATAAAAACAACCACACAGGCTTCTCAAATCAACCTTTCGCCTGGGCAAACTGTTACTATTACAATTAACAAGCAAAAACACACTGCAACCTATAGCGATGGCGTCTTCAACATTAAAGACGGAGAATTGGTTTTTGCGCCCGGCTCCTCAGGCCACAATGATCGCTTTATGGAGATTTTTGTCCGGGGAGGAAGTGCCTATAGACTGTTTGACAGACCAAATGTTGAAGACGAATTTATAGTTATTTAAAAAATAAATCCCACCACCTCTTCCAGTTTACCCCGATTGAATCGGGGTTTACTTCTTTGCTTTCTCCTACTCTCTTTTTCCCTGATTGGGTTGCTGCAACAAGGTTTTCCGAGATCAAAATCCGCTGCTCTTCGGGTTTAAGAAGTAAAAGCTTATTTCTTGCCTGCTCTTCGATAAATTCAGGGCTTTGGACACGATAAAGTTGCTCTTTAAGTCTTTGATTTTCCTCTTTTGCTTTCAAAAGTTCGATTCTTTCTTTTTCTACGAGATTTTGCTTTTGCCAAAGACCGAAGATAGAACGGGTTAGATTATTAATAAAAAACAAAGAAGCAACTAAAACAATAATAAAAAAGACCCTTTTCATACCCCTATTATAATACTTTTTTCATCCTTGACTCCCGTATTCTTTACTGATATTATAGGCTCTATCTTGTATGAAAAGGCTCATTCTTCGAGATGCCCACGAGCATTTTAAGCAATATTTAAAAACAAACAAGCACTCAGCCTCCACCATTTTAGCATATGGTAAGGATATTGATCAGCTCCTTTCCTTTTTGGAAGAGCTAGCAAGAAACCATGTCCATGAGATTACAAAAGAAGATATTGGGGCTTTCTTGGCAAAACTGCAAAAGAATGGCTATACACCAAAATCATTATCCAGAAAGATTAACTCAACCCGCACTTTCTTTCGTTTTCTAAAGGTTAATGAGTATGTAACCGACGACCCATCGCTTCTTGTTTCTCACCCGCGCTATGAGCTAGCCCCTCCAAGAATCCTGACTCCAACAGAATACCGGGCTCTTCGCGATTCGGCACGGCATGATCCGCGCATGTTTGCCGTCATCGAACTTCTTTTGCAAACTGGAGTTCGGATTGGCGAGCTTGCTAATCTTAGAGTTGAGGATATTGATTTTACGAACAACACTTTACGAATCCGTGCTTACGAAAAACACGAAGAACGCGTGGTTCCGCTGAATCGAGCGGCAAAAGAGGCGCTGAAAAACTATTTGGCGGTTCGTCCAAAAGTTAAGGAAGAGCGCGTATTTGTAACCAAATCCGGAAAGCCATTTTTAATTCGAAATATTAGAACGGCAATTGAGAGATATTTTCGACTTGGCGAGATAAAGAATGCCAAGGTTAATGATCTCCGCCATACTTTTGTTGCCCACCACTTAAAGCATGGGACATCTTTAATTCTTCTATCAAAAGTTTTGGGCCACAAACGGCTCTCAACAACCGAGCGGTATCTGCAATTCGTCCCAGAGCGCGCCAAAGAAAACACCATTCTTACCGAACTCTAGCCTCTGAGCTCCAGCCTCGCTAAACTACAGTGTTCCCGTTTCGTTCTATCTATTCCGATCCCGTATCGTTCTAGATTCGACGATCGGGTAAAGTGAATAGGTTTTGATGTTTCGAAAGATCGAAAGAAATTCACGCCCCACTCTCGTTGACAGAGAACTACACTTAATGAAATAATCAAGCTAATGGACGATGTAAACCAACGACAAGCGTCTCCTCATGCCCAACCTCCGCCATCTTCCCAACCTCCTCCGATTAATCCCGAGCCTTCTCCCTATAACTATGGGAAACGAGGATGGATTAAATGGGGCTTAATTTATTTGGCTATTGCAATAATAATCTACGGCGGTATTTATTACTTCTTCCTCTCAAAACAGGGGTTAAAACCATATTCAAATGCTTATCCCACTATCGCTTCCTCCCCAACCCCTACCCTTTACGAAACTGGCAACTGGAAAACATATGCTTCTAATAAAATAATGTTTAAATATCCACCTAATTTTATTGTTGAGGAACGAGAGAAAGATTTTTTTGTGATTGTACCTAAAGGAGTAACCCCAGCTCCTCAACAAGGGATTTCTATCGACACACGGTTTTTAGACAAAAATATAGATTATCTAAAAGCAATCGAAAAGACTCAGAAAGAACTTATAAATAGCAAGAGGCAAGAAATAGATGGTGGTGTAAAAATCTCAGGAACATTAGGTCCAGGATTTGGAGAAGGACTACTAGCAACAACGGCCATTCTTAGTTACGGGCCAGGACACGGGAATATAGCGGTTACAGTAGGATCAGCTGATTTAACAGTTGGTTTATCCACATTTGATCAAATTGTTTCTTCAGTTGAGCCCATCATTCAAGAAATCAGTTGGGAAGAGGCTAAAAGACTTTTGCAAAGTTGTCAAGTAAAAGGACTTTTTCAAGCCCACAGTAAATATGTAGAATTTATACTTTTTGATAGTACGCTTAAATCTACTACAGAATCTCGTTTAGATGAAGTAATGAGTCTAGCCGAACAAGCCTCATTAAACTGTGGATTTTATATTCCCACGGCAATTGAATAGACTATGGGAGTTTGATGCGGGTGAAGTTTTCGGCGTATTTGTAATTCTTCTTCCTAAGATATGCCGCTCTTTTCCGAACTCGATCCCGAACCACATTGAAATCATCATACTGACTTTTGTGGCAGGCTAAAGCCTGTAATTTTTTAGCAAAGGTTTTTGTGATATCAACAATAAAATCTGCTTTTGTTAAGCTAACCAGCAAAAGCTCTTCAACTTTGTGTGGCTTTAACCCCTCTCTTTCATGCTGCAAAAAACTGAGGCGGTCTCGAGCAAGAGGAAAACAAGCGTCTAACGTTGCCAGTCCTGCGGCTCGGTGATCCGAATGATTCACAAAGCCAGACCCATAAAACGGAAGATATGGCACATAATAAAAAGTTGGGTCCATGGTAATGACAATATTTGGGCGAAGTTTTCGAATAAATCTCACAATTTCTTCTTTAAGGCTAAGGTCTGCGACAAGCTCTGTGTCGGTGTGATTGAGGAAAAAGACCTTGCGAACCCCCAAAGCCTTGGCTGCTTCTTCCTG
>JACPTT010000050.1 GCA_016192645.1 Candidatus Levyibacteriota bacterium
AAAGCGCCTCGCTCTCTCTTCCCCAAACAGCTCCCCAAACGCAAAAGCTTAATATCCCTATCTCCTCTTCACCAAAACCCAAACAGCTTAGCCCGACTCCACTGCTTTCCGAACCCGAAATAGCACCGGTTGCCGCACCTTTACCAAAAGAGAGAACAGTCATTCTAAAAACCAGCAAAGGCGATATAGAACTTACCTTATTTCTCCAAGATGCCCCTAATTCCGCAAAGAACTTTACGGATAAGGCAAGAAGCGGTTTCTATCAGAACCTCACTTTTCACCGAGTTGAAGACTGGGTTGTACAGGGAGGAGATCCAAATGGAGATGGGACAGGAGGGGGTAAGATGCCAACCGAGTTAAATCAAAAACCATTTGTCCCAGGTTCGCTTGGGATTGCGCGAGGTTCTGACATTCGCATTTCAAACGACGCTCAATTTTTTATTACCAAAAAAGAGGCTTCTTGGCTCAATGGTCAATATACCAACTTTGGAATAGTTACAAAAGGTATGGAAGTAGCTGAACAAATCCAAATCGGCGACAAAATCCTAGGAATAACGACGGAGTGAAGATTACCAACGGAAATGGGCGAACGCCTTGTTGGCTTCTGCCATGCGCTGCATCGCATCTTTCTTTTTAATTGCTTCGCCTTGATTTTGGCTTGCATCCAAAAGCTCGGCAGCTAATTTTTCTGAAAAGGTATGAAATTCTTTGCTTGAGCGCGCCTTTGCGGCTTGGATAATCCAACGGATAGCAAGCGATATCTTTCTTTCTCCCCTTACCTCGGCCGGCACCTGATACGAAGCGCCGCCAACTCGCCTCGCCTTTACTTCCTGTTTGGGACCAACATTTTGTATTGCCCCTTCAAAAAGAGCAAGAGGATCTTCTTTTTTTTGCTCAATCAGATCAAAGGCTTTATACAATAAGCTTTGCGCAACTGTTTTTTTACCATCTCTCATTAAACGGTTTATAAACTTGGCTACCAAACGATTATTGTAAACCTCATCTTGCTCAACGATTCTTTTTTCTACCTTTTTGTGTCTCATACTTTTAAGCTGCTGGTGCTGGCGAAGCTGGGGCTGCTTGCTGGGTAGGAGCTGGCGATACTACTGCGCCTCTTTTTGTTCCGTATTTGCTTCTTGATGTTTTTCTTCCCTCAACTCCCAAAAGATCGGCTTTGCCTCGAACAATATGATATTTTACTCCCGGTAAGTCTTTTACCCTTCCTCCTCGAACAAGAACTATGCCGTGCTCTGCCAATGAATGGCCTACTCCTTGAATATAGGCGGTAACTTCCATCCGGTTTGAGAGTTTAACCCTTGCCACTTTTCGAAGAGCCGAATTAGGCTTTTTAGGAGTCATTGTTTTTACAAGAGTTACTACTCCTCGTTTTTGAGGAGAGGTAATAGCTTTATACACACGGTCCTTGGCGTTAAAAATCCTCCTCAAGGCAGTTGCCCTTGTTTTTTTTGTTTTTCTTTTTCTGCCTTTTTTGGCAAGTTGCGATAATGTTGGCATAAACTACAGCGTATTATACCTCAGAAGGCTCTTCGCCTTCAACTGGGATAAGTCTTCCAATAATAACATTTTCTTTAAGCCCGACGAGCTTATCTTCCCGTCCTTCAAGCGCCGCCTCGGTTAGAACTTTTGTAGTTTCTTGGAATGAGGCAGCAGACAACCACGAATCGGAAAAAAGAGATGCCTTTGTTATTCCAAGTATTACCTGCCTGCCGGTTGCCGGCTCTCCTCCTTGAGAAAGCGCCTCGTGATTTATTTCTTCAAATCGGGTTTTTGTGATAAAGTCCCCCGGAACCAAAGAAGTATCGCCAACGGTTTCAATAACTACCTTATCTGACATCTGCCTTATAACTGTCTCGAAATGCTTATCGTTGATGTTAATGCCCTGCGCTTCATAGACTTTTTGAACCTCTGTAATTATGTAGCGCTGTGTTTTTGCCAGGCCATCTACTTTAAGAACTTCTTTTGGGTCAAGATACCCCTCGGCAAATGGAGTACCAGCCCAAACCTCCTCATTATCTTTAATAAGAAGCGTTGCCGCTAAAGGAACAAAGTACTCTCGTTCCTCAACCGGCTTTATTTTTGTGCTTTTTATCTTTATTCTGTAACCATCGTCTGTTGTCTCAATTTTTGCTTTTCCGGTAATTTCCGATATCGGAGAAAGGTTTTTGGGGGTGCGCATCTCAAATAACTCCTCGACTCTTGGTAATCCTTGAGTAACATCCGACATAACCACTCCTCCAAAATGCCGAACCCTCATGGTAAGCTGGGTTCCTGGTTCTCCGATTGATTGCGCCGCAATAACCCCAACCGGAACGCCAAGTTCAACCTTTTTACGGGTTGCAAAATCCCAACCATAACAGCGCACGCATACTCCATAAGGAAGCTTGCAAACAAGAGGAGAGCGAACCCGGATTTGCGAAACTTTGTTCTTAACGAGTATTTCAGCTTTTTCTTCTGTAATTTCCTCATTTTGCGAAATGACTTTTCCTTTTGCCTTTTTCAAAACAATATCCTCTGCGCAAAATCTCCCGATAATTCTTTCCTTAAACGGTGTTATTCGCTCTTTTTCCTCTTCTTGTATGATAATTCCCTCGGTTGTTTTGCAATCAGTTGCCATAACGATTACATTGTGGGCAGCATCAACAAGACGTCTTGTTAAGTATCCTGCATTTGCCGTCTTTAGCGCCGAATCCGTTAACCCCTTTCGCGACCCTCGGGCAGAGGCAACATATTCAAAAATAGATAACCCTTCGCGAAAGTTGGATTTAATCGGCAGCTCCACGATCTTGCCCAGCGGATCAAGAATTAACCCACGCATGGCGGAGAGCTGCTTTAATTGTTCTTTGCCTGCCCGCGCCCCCTCTGAATCAATAATTGTTTTTATTGCGTTTGTTGCCGTAAGACTATTCCAAGTAAAATCCGCTATCTCCTCTGTCGTTTTAAGCCATACCTCATTTGATAAACGTTTCTTTTCATCCAGAGTAATAAGCCCCTTTTGATAATCGTCCTCAATTATTTTTATTTTTTCTTCGGCCTTACTTATAAGTTCTTCTTTTTCCTCAATCATCTCGTTATCAAAAACCGAAACCGAAATGCCGGAAACTGTTGCCGCCCAAAACCCAATGGACTTTATGTCATCAATAAGTTTTGCAACCTCAGAAGAAGAATATGAATTAATTGCAGTAGTAATTATTCGCTTTATTCCAGATGCTTTGATTGACTCATTGATAAAAGTCATTCCTTTTGGAAGACGCTCGTTGAAAAGAAGCCTGCCAACGCTTGTTTTAATAATCTTACTATCTATATAAACGTTAATCTGCTCTCGCAATCTGATTTTTCCCAGAGAATATGCCAGCAGCGCCTCAAAAGTTGAGGCAAAATTCGAAAGCGCTTCCTTTTGGCTACTTTCATCAATAGTTGTTAGAAAAAATACTCCAACTGCCATCTCTTTATTGGGTAAAGTTATTGGGGTGCCGTCTGCGGGCTTTAGTAAGTTGTGGTTTGGTATCATAAGATTTATTGCCTCGCCTTGCGCTTTTTGCGATAGGGGAATATGAACTGCCATCTGATCTCCGTCAAAATCCGCATTATATCCCGCACAAACACACGGATGCAACTGAATTGCCGATCCCTCAATAAGAACCGGATAAAATGCCTGAATTCCAAGCTTATGAAGGGTTGGAGCACGATTGAGAAGAACCGGATGATTGCGTGTTATTTCCTCCAAAATATCAAACACCTCAGGAGGTCTTTTTTCGATAAATCGCTTTGCCGATTTAATATTCGGAGCAAATCCGCGAACTATAACTTCCCGCAGGACAAACGGTTTAAACATTTCCAAAGCCATCTCCTTGGGAAGCCCACATTGTGAAAGAGAGATATCAGGACCAACCACAATAACCGAGCGTCCCGAATAATCTACCCTTTTCCCTAAAAGGTTTTGACGAAATCTTCCTTGTTTTCCGCGCAACATATCGGAAAGAGAACGAAGGGGGGAAGCGACCACCTGACCACTTCTTTGCGAAACATCTATCAGCGAATCGACAGCTTCCTGAAGCATTCTTTTTTCATTCCGCAAAATAATCTCGGGAGCTCCAAGCACAATTAAGTGCTTTAGTCGATTATTACGGTTAATAACGCGTCTGTATAAATCATTCAAATCCGACGTTGCAAAACGGCCGCCTGCCAGCTGAACCATTGGACGAAGGTCGGGGGGAATAACGGGCAAAACAGTAAAAACCATCGACGAAGGCAAAACACCGGCTTTTCGCATTGCTTCAATAAGTCGCAGTCGTTTTACAATTTTGAGATACTTAGCTCCGGTTGCTTTTGCGCTTTCGCCGCGTAACTTCACTATTAAGGGAGAAAGGTCAATTTTTTCAAGTAGCTCAAAAATTGCCGCAGCTCCGGTTCTAACAACAAAAAATATCGGCAGATCATATTCTAAAACCTTGAGATATTCATCTTCCGAAAGCACGCTTCCCGCCTTTAGACTTTTTACCAGTTTCGAAAGGGCATCGGTAATCTCATCAAGTTTTTTTTCTTCTGCATCAAAACGCGAAGCCAAGGCGGTAATTTTTTGCCTTTTTAAAAGCTCGAATTCTTCTTTGATGAGTGATTTTTGTTCACGACTAACCTTATTCTTCTTTGCCTCCTTTATTTTTTCTTCTATTTCCTGCTCAATTTTTTTCTCCTCCAAAAACATTTGCTTTTTAAGAGCGGATTTTCTTTTTTCTATGCCTTTAAAAAGCCCATCCTGAGCATCTTTTTTCTTTGCTTCATCAATGCTAACTACCAAATATGAAGCGTAGTAAATAACCGATTCTATTCCCTTTTGAGGTAAATCCAAAACCAAGGAAAGGGCAGAGGATGCGCCCTTAAAGAACCAAACATGGGCAATAGGGGTTGCAAGAGTAATATGTGCCATGCGCTCTCTTCGAACTCGAGACAATGTTACCTCAACGCCACACTTATCGCAGATAATTCCTCTATATCGTATTCGTTTGTACTTACCGCAGTAACACTCCCAATCTTTTGTTGGACCAAAAATCCGTTCATCGAACAAACCGTCTTTTTCAGGACGAAGAGTTCGGTAGTTAATAGTTTCAGGCTTAGTCACTTCTCCGTATGACCAGGTTAAAATATCCTCTTTATTAGCAAGGAGAATCTTAAGCGACTTAAAATCTACAATTGTTAAATCTTTCGCTTTTTTATCATTCATTATTTTGGGTCTCCCCCTCTCCGTTTGTAACCTCAATTTCTCCCGCAATTGCTACCTCTTCTCCTCCAAGTGTTTGCACCAGCTCTTTTGCCTCTTTCTCCACCTCTTCCTCTTTTTCCTCTAGAGCTTGCTCTTTTATTCCGCTAAAAAGCGTTGCTCCCATTGGCATGACATTAAGACCTAAGGCTTGAAGCTCTTTGATAAGCACTTTGAAAGATTCTGGGACCTTAGGTGTAGGAATATCGGTTCCCTTAACAATTGCTTCAAATGCCTTAGCGCGTCCAACCACATCGTCGGATTTGATTGTGAGCATTTCTTGCAGGATGTGTCTTGCGCGGTGGGCTTCAAGCGCCCAAACCTCCATTTCTCCAAGGCGTTGCCCTCCCATCTGTGCCTTCCCGCCTAATGGCTGCTGTGTTACCAGTGAGTAAGGACCGGTTGATCGGGCATGAGTCTTATCCTCAACCATGTGGATTAATTTCATAATGTACTCTACTCCTACAACCACCGGATTTTCGTAGGCTTGCCCGGTTCTCCCATCATAAAGTTTAGCTTTACCGTTTATGGGCAAACCTGCTTTTTGAAGAAGAGAAACAACTTGCTCCTCTTTAATATCCTCAAAAACAGGCACCGAAACCTTAATGCCAAGTTTTTGCGCTGCCCATCCTAAATGAGCTTCAAGAAGCTGACCAAGATTCATACGTGCCAAAACACTAATTGGAGAAATGACAATATCAACCGGTGTGCCGTCCTCAAGATACGGCATATCGGCTTGAGGCATAATTCTTGAAATAACGCCTTTGTTTCCATGTCTTCCTGCCAATTTATCTCCAACTACAACATGGCGAAATTGGGCAACCTCAACAATTATCTTTCGTAAAGTCCCAGGCTCTAGCTCATCCCCTTTCTTTCGATCAAGTATCGAAACGCTGATCACGGTTCCTCGCTCTCCATGCGGCATACGAAGACTTGTATCACGTACTTCTCGCGCCTGTTCGCCAAAGATTGCCCGAAGAAGTCTTTCCTCGGCTGTTAATTCTGTTTCTCCTTTTGGAGCAATCTTACCAACGATAATATCTCCGGGTTCAACCTCGCTTCCCACAACAACAATTCCATCCTCATCAAGATGAGCTAGATCTTCTTCTGAAACATTGGGAATATCACGAGTTGTCTCCTCGGGACCAAGTTTTGTCTCAACCACTGCGGCTTCATATTTTTCGATATGAATTGAGGATAAAGTATCCTCCTTAACCAGCCTATCTGAAATAACAATTGCATCCTCATACCCTAAGCCATCTAAGGATGCATAGGCAATAAGCAAGTTCTGTCCCAAAGCAAGCTCTCCGTAATTAGAAGCAGGTCCATCGATTAGAAGCTGTCCTTTTTTGATCTTTTGTCCAATGGTAACTCTTGCTCTTTGCGTATAAGAAGTCGCCTGAGAAGTCCTTTTAAAGGAATCGATTTGAAAATTTATTTTCTGTCCGTCCTCCCCTCTAAAATCCAACTTCTGCGAATCAACATTTGTTATTCTGCCATTAAGAGGCGCCTTGACAACCCTTCCCATAACTTCGGCAATAACCGTTTCCATTCCTGTGCCAACAATCGGTGCCGCAGGAGCAACAAGCGGAACAGACTGGCATTGCATATGAGTTCCCATCAAAGCCCTATTTGCTTCATCGTGAGAAATAAAAGGAATAAGAGAAGCTGCGCTTCCTACAACCTGACGAGGCACGACATCCACATACTCAATTTTTTCTTTCTCAACTTCCAAAAACTCTCCCTCAAAACGAGCCGGCACCCGATCATCTGCAATGATCCCCCTCTCTGTGAGAATCATCGCATGGGTAATATAATGTTTAACTTCATCATCAGCACTTAAATACACAATCTCGTCCGCTGCTTTAACGATAGCCTTTTTATCTTTTTTAACCTTTATTACCTTCCGGTACGGAGCCTCCAAAAAACCATAGGGATTGATGCGCGAATAAAGAGCCATATAAGTAACCAAGCCAATATTTGGTCCCTCCGGAGACCTGATCGGACAAATCTTGCTGTATTGCGAGCTATTGATATCGCGGATAGAAAAAGCTGCTCTTTCTCGCGATACTCCTCCTGTTCCCATAACGGTTAAACGATTTAGATTGTCTATCTCCGATAACGGATTTGTTTGGTCAAGAATAGTTGAGAGCTGAGAAGTTCTAAAAAACTCATTAATTGATGCCATTATTGGTCGGGCATTGATAAGATTAGAAACCGAAACAGGAACGTCTGGCTGAATAAGACTCATTCTCTCCTTGATGCTTCTTTCAAGCCGCAACAATCCAACTCGAAAAGCAGTTGTTGCCACAAGCTCTCCTACGCTTCTAACCCTTCTGTTGGCAAGGCTATCAATATCGTCAATTGCTCCTTTACCGACCTCTAAAAGCAGTAAA
>JACPTT010000052.1 GCA_016192645.1 Candidatus Levyibacteriota bacterium
CAGTATAGGACATCTGCTAATTCTTTGCCTAATTCCTTTTTATTCGACTTAATATAATTCTTTATCTCTTTCTCATCCTTCCATTGGAAGTGTTCCATTACCTCAGCTGCTTCTAAAACTAGCGAGAGTGATGCATCTTTAGGATTATGAAATTTTTTCCAATCTCTGGCATCCCGAAATTTTATGACAATGTCCTGCAGTTCTTTTATATCCATTCTTTATAGAATTGACTTATACCCCTCACCAACGATTAAATGATCCAACACTTCAATATCCATAACTTTACCTGCTTCTACTAGTTGCTTAGTAATTTCAATATCTTCTTTAGATGGCTCAGTATTTCCTGAAGGATGATTATGAACAATAATTATTTTAGCAGCGTGGCGGCGGATCGCTGCCTCAAAAGTTTCCCTGGGATGAGCTAAATTTGCATTCAGAATTCCTACCGAAATTGTATCTGTACCAAGAAGTTTATTTCGGCTGTCAAAGGACAGAACAATAAAATGCTCCTTTGCATAATTTTTAATTTTTGATTTAACTAACTGGTAAACATCTTTAGAAGACAAAATATGTCTTTTTTTACCTTTTTGTTTCTGGTGCTGAGTGCTGCCATTAATACGTCTGGCGATTTCAATACAGGCTTGGAGTTGTGCTGCTTTTGCTAATCCTACTCCCCTGATTTCTTTTAAGTCCTCTATTGAGGCTTCCCTAAGAGTTTCTAAGGAACCAAATTTTGAAAGAATTTTTTGTGATGTTACAGCGACTGATTCACCTCTGGTCCCTCTCCCTAAAATTAAAGATAGTAATTCTTGTGCTGAAAGTGTTTCCGGACCAAATTTCTCCAATCTTTCACGTGGCCGTTCCTCTACGGGTAAATCGTGAATTGTAAATGATTTCTTCATTTTCTCCCTTATTAAACCATGCTTCAATATTTCAGCACAGACTTTATAGTTATATATATGTATACTTACAATTGCTGAAAACTGGTGAGTGAGCGTGATGCCACGACCCAGTTTTTTTGCTATCTACGGTATTACCCTAAAACTATCTATTTGCGATTGGTACTTTTTCTTTCTTTGTCCAGTATTAGGATTCATCAAGAAATAAACTTAAAGTCCTCATAATTAAGCTTTCTTATTATTAGTTAATCCAAAAAGTAATAATATAGAAATTTATCTTTTTACTTCTTTTCCGGGGGTCAACTAATTTTGCCCTTATATCTACTTCATTTAGTCCCATCTTCTCTTGGGTTATTTTATCACTTCGACTGCACTCAATGCTATAGCACTTCGGTAGGCTCAGTACTATAGCCCATTCGGTACACTCAGGGCAATAGCACTTCGACAAGCTCAGTACTATAGCAAAAATGAGCGGAGTGTGTCTTTACAAAAAATTTGATACAATAGACCCACACCAAAATACTATGAAACGGTCGAGGCTGGCGAGAAGACTGGAACAGCAATCAAAGCGAAATCTTCTGATAAGCGCTTTGGGAATTCTGGCTGTTCTTTTTTTGCTTTTTAAATTCGGCTTGCCTCTTTTAATTAACTTTACCCTTTTTATTTCCGGATTTAAAAATTCGCAAGAAACCGCGGAAAAAAGCGTTTCTTTTGTAGCGCCTCCGGTTCTTAACCCCCTTCCAAGTGCTACCAATAGCGCCGAAGTTGTCATATCGGGCTCGGCGCTTCAAAAACAAACGGTGATGCTCTATCTAGACGGCGCGCTTGTTGACAAAATGAAGGCGGACAAAGACGGAAACTTTTTGTTTGAAGAGGTAAAACTTACAAGAGGAACAAATATAATAAAAGCACGTGCTATGGATGAAAAAGGAAAAGAAAGTGAGAATTCGCAGCAAATTACAGTTCTGTTTAAAAGCGATCTTCCCTTGCTAACAATTGATTCGCCAAATGAGGGGCAATCATTTTCAAAAGACGATAAAACTGCCCAGGTCAAGGGAAAAACCGATCCCGGAGTTAAAGTAACGGTAAATGATTTTTGGGCGATTGTTGATGAAAGCGGTAATTTCTCCTACCAGCTTCCGCTTCGCGACGGGGAGAACAAAATTAAAGTAATCGCGGTTGATGAGGCAGGAAATAAAACAGAAACGGAACGAAAGGTTAATTACTCTCCGTAAGTCCTAAAAGAATCCACATCCAGGCCATAATAAAAGGAAAAAATAGGCTGTTTATGAAAAAAGCGTTCAGCGCCAATCCTGCAACCGACGCAAACACAACCCCTGATATTATTTTTGAAGATTTTTCAAAATATGCTTTTTTGAGTATTACCCACCATAAATACAAATAACTTATAAGACCGATGATTCCCGTGGTCGCCAAGACAAACAAAAAACTATTGTCTGTGCCTGCGCCGGAATGCACAATTTGCCAGTTTTCACCTTTTATAAAACCATAGCGATATTGGGCATAACGATAGGCGTTGAATCCCACCCCAATAAGAGGATTATCTTTAAATATCGCAATTGCATTTCCTGTTGACTCAAGCCGGTTAAAAA